>JASLNX010000029.1 GCA_030745815.1 archaeon | reverse complement strand
CTTCTTTTCAGGATTATCTTTTTGCAAACGATGAAGCATTCCAACCTCTGTTCCAATAATAAACTCCTTGTCAGGCAGTTCCTTTGAAAGCCTAACCATTCCGCTGGTTGACGCAATGTGATCAGCTCGCTCTTGAACATTCGCTGGGCACTCAGGGTGCACAATAACAACCGCGCCAGGGTGTTTTTCAATTGCAACCTCAAGAGCAGGCAACTCAATTATGTCGTGAACATAACAGTGGCCGTTCTCTGGAACTGGAATAATCTTTTTTTCAGTTCTCTTCTGCACAAAGTGAGCCAAATTTTTATCAGGCCCAAAAATCACTTCATCAGAAGTCATTGCGTTAACTATTTTATCAGCGTTCGCACTGGTGCAGCACGAATCTGCAAGAGCCTTGCATTCCCCGCTTGAGTTAACATACAAAACAACCTGCGCTTTTGGGTGAGCGGTCTTTGTTTCAAGAAGCTGTTCTTTTGAAAGCATCCCGGCCATAGGGCAGCATGCTTCCTGCGACGTTATTAGCACTTTCTTGTTGGGGTTAAGAATTTTTGCGGTCTCAGCCATAAAATCAACGCCTGCAAAAACAATCATGTCGGCATTGCTTTCCTTTGCCTTGCGAGCCAGCCCAAGGGAATCTCCTAAAAAGTCTGCTACCTCTTGAACCTCTGCAACCTGGTAGTTGTGAACAAGAAGAACTGCGTTCTTTTCAGCCTTGAGTTTTTCAATTTCTGCTGCAAAATCCATTCTATCGCTCCCTTAGTAAAGATTTATTCCAAACTGAATCTTTTTAATCAAATCAAATGCAGAGTATGCAGCGGTACTGCTGGTCTTTGGATTTTTAGACGGCAACGCCTTTACATCAATTTGCATTTCCCCAAAACTGTGAACCACGTGAAGAAAGTGCCTATTTCCACTGCACTCAGGATCAGAAATCATTTTCACTTTAGTTTTATCAAAACCGATTCCGTTAAGAGAAGCCGTTGCAGAGATGTTTATGTTCTTTGGGAATTTTTTACACGCTTCTCTTGCATAGCCTTCAAATAAAACCACGGGCTCTGCGTCCTCTCTTCCAAAGCCCTTTGGGTTCTTTCGAGAAATAAGTTCTACACTCTTTACTTCTGACTGCATTGCCTTTAGCATATCAATTCCGGCAATGGCGCCACTTGGAATAAAGAATTTTGTACTGTGTTCTTTGCAAAGGCTAACAATTTTTTCTTCAAGAGCTTGTTCTGATAACGCCCCAACACTCAAGATAAGAAAGTTTACTTTTGCAAGAACTGCTTCAGCGTACTGGCCTACCGCCTGCTGCGACGCAGCCTCAACAACTAAATCAACAGTGGGCATTTCGTCAATTGAATTTATTACAATCTCTTTTGAGAAGCCAGTGACCTTTTCAGGGTCTGTGTCCAGCACAAAAGAAAGTTCCAACGAGGAGTCTGCCTTAATCTTTTCGGCTAAGAATCCACCAATTGTTCCAACGCCTATTAATCCAATTTTCATGAAAACACCTAAAATATTCCTTTAGCGCAAAGGAATTAATTGTTTCGGTGCAGTGCTAAGAGCCTTGCATTTACGCTTTCCTACCACAATATCGTCTTCAATTCGCACTCCAAAGCCTTTGCCGTAAACTGCGGGTTCAACAGTTAAAACCATTCCAGCTTTCAAAGGTTGCTTAATATCTCGCAAAAAACCAGGGGGTGAGTCGTGAGTTTCCATCCCAAGGCCGTGTCCAAGGCCATGAATTAGGGCCTGGCCTGCGTTTCTTTTCAAAAAGTCTGAAACCTGTTTGAATACGTTGCAAGGAATTGCTCCTTCAACACTTAATTCCTGCCCACGGCGTTTTGCTTCAACAACAGTTTCGTAAAGCGCACTTTCCTTTTTGGAAGGCTTTCCAACAGAAAACATTCTGGTCAGATCCGCACAGTATCCCTTAACTTTTGCCCCGCAGTCAACTAATACAACCCCCTTCTTGATTTTTCTTTCAGAGGGAAAGTGATGCGGGAAAGAACTGTTTCTAGCATTTGCAACAATCGGCGAAAAGGCCACATCATCTTTAGAACGCTCGCGAAGCAGAAATTCAAGTTTCAGAGCAAGTTGTCTTTCAGTAATTCCCTTTTTGAATATTTGAGAAAGTTCATTCAACGCTTTTTCAGTAATCTTTGCAGCCTTTGAAATTCTTGAAATTTCCCAAGGTTCCTTTATTTCCCTTGCCTGGGAAAGATATTTAGAAATGTCAACAAAGCGTTTTCCTGGAAGAGACTTCTTAAGTCGTTTAAGCGAGTCCACAGTATAACGCTGTTCGTTTATTCCAATTCTTTTACCTGAAAGTTCTTTGTTCAGCGTTTCTTCAACCTGCTTTCTTCTCTTAACAGTTTTTATGCGCAGTCCTTCAACATTTATTTTCGTGTCAAGAACTGTTCTTAGTAAAAGTGGCTTTTTTCTTGCCGACAAAAGAATGGCGTTGTTGTTAAGAACGCCTGGTAAAATTCCTGAAAAGTAAAAAAAGCCAGGGTCAACGCAGGACGGAGAAGTCTTGAGAACTACTGCATCAACATTTGCGTCCTTTAAAATCTGCTTGGCTTTTTTATGCATTAAACCACGTGCTTTCCCTTGCGCATTATCCAAATGGTTTCACCTTTTGGAGTTTCAACCCAAATGTCCATCTTCTGCCTTGGACAGTTTAAAACAATGTCACAGTGGTAAGTTGTTTCCCGCTTTGGCTCATAGCCTGAACCAAGCGCAATATGCATCATTCTTGCAATCTTTTCTGTTTCAATTAAGTATCTTGAAAGCTTTGCCTTGGGGTTTGTGTTAATCGCAATTTCCCCAACTCTGTTAAAGTTCTTTTTGTAGATGTTTATCACATTCTTTGGCATGCTCTTATTTTTTTCGTAAAGGCCTATTAGTTTTCGGCTTTCCTTTTTTCTCTTAACAAGTGCTTTGAGAATCTTTGCCGGGCCACTCTTTACCTTATAGAACCCATGCTTTATTTCTATAATCAGCGGTTTTTTGTTCCCAATTATATAGCTTTGATCAACGTTTATTACAACGTCTCCCAAATATGTCCCGTTGAGGTCATAAGGGGTCCAGAAAACCTCCCCACCTGGGAAATTTCCATATCTTCCTGACTTCATTTTAAAAGTTTGAGCTGATTCAGATGGAATACTTGGATTAACCTCTATATCTGACGCAAGAACAGGGCTTTTGCCTTTTAACACAGGAGTTAAGTCAAGCTTGAGATCAGTTCTTCCCTGTTTCATCTGCTTTCCCTTAAAGTAAATTGTTTTTCCTTTTTTTACAATTTTCCTTATTGCGTCATCCAGTTCGCGCAATTTGAAGAAATCTATGTAACAGGTTCTAATAAAGTTTTCAAGTGGAAGAGTTCCAGTTATTGCATACCTTGTTTTTGGCTCTCTGTTATCAATTTTTGACTGTAGATACCAAAATGGCTTGAGAAACATTTGGCCAGGGCTCTGCCATCTACTTTTCTTGTTTGGAGTAGGATAACCAACTTCCAATCCAAAAAAGTGCTTTCCACCGTAACCTTTTCCGTGAACACCAAATGCTGCATCGTTTGGTGTTAGCACATTGTAGTTCATTAGTTTTGAAAGTTTTTTGAATTTCTTGAAAACAGGTTCTTTAATATTTTTTTCATACTCGCAGCCTACAAGAGTTGAAGAAAGATCTGAAAGACGGTTCATTGGCTCAAGTTGTGACATTCGCGAAGTGCTTGAACCCAGTCCAACCCTCTTGCACATTTTTTTTGCAGCCAAAGCCATTGCGTAAGCAATTGAAAAATTGTCAATATAATCATCAAAGGGCAGGTCAAGATCCTTTTTTGTTGGCATTAATTCAAATGAAACTGAAAACTTTTCGCTCTTTTTTAGAGCGTAACCTTGTTCAAGAATTCTTGTACAAGTCGCAAGCAGTTTTCTCCAAAGCCTTTTCTTAAACCAGTTTGTTCTAAACTCCATTGTTTTGTCGCCTGCAACAAAACCCTTTTTTGAGACAGTAATAAAAAGTTCAGGCTCCTTAAACAAACGAACAAATTTCCGATTCTTTGCTTTTCTATTAACTGCAGTAATAAATTCGTCCAATGCATCTCTTTTCTTTGAAGGAGGGCCGTTAAACACTTTCCACGTTTTTTTCAGTGCAACAAGGCTTTTACTTCGCCCATCAACTACAAAAAGATCCATATCCCCTTTGAGTTCATGAATTGCTCTACTTAAGGGAGCAATAGAATAGAAAGCCTTAGAATTTTTTAGCGGAATGTCTACAAGACATGCGTCTCCCTTTTTTAAGAGCCCACGCAGCTCTCCCTTGTAGTAGGCAACTGCCTTGTCAAACCCCTTGACACTGTATTTCATATATTACCCTCTTACTTTTTTTTCAGCATTGGTAGCCCGGTTCTGCTATTTTCTATAACATTATACCCTTCAGGCAAATCAATTCCGTCTTCTGCAGATTTTGAAAAGAAAAAAAGTCTGCCTTTCTGATGTAAGTAATAACTTTTTCCTTTACTATTTGTATGTTCATATCCCATAAAACCCCTCCAAGAAAGCTGTTGATAAAAATAACTTGTTTCAATTATTAAACCTTTGCCCAGCTCAGAATTAGTATGAAGAAAGCACATTTGGTAAAGCGGTTCAGAGAATTTTGCAATAACCTAAGTAAAAAGGACCGGGTTGCGATACTTCACCATTCTGATTCTGACGGACTGTGTTCAGCAGTAATAACTGCAAAAGCAATTGAGAACTTAACTGGAAAAAAGCCAGTTGTTGTAAGGCACTACGAATATGGAAATATCAAACAGGGCAAAAAGGCTGCTTTGTTGATGAAAAAGCACAAAGTAAACATTTTAATTGTTCTTGATATTGGAATTGACAGTGCGCCGCACACACTGCGAGAGTACTGCGCTTTTGATAAGTGTCTTGTAATAGACCATCACACAATGTACAAAGACTTAAACAGCGAGGATACGGTTTTTCTCAAAGCACAGTTTTTTACAAAAAAGGACCCAAGCTCATACGTTACCTCAAAGTTTGCATTTGATTTGTTTAGCAAAGTAACTGATGTAAAGAAATTAGACTGGGTTGCTTGCGTTGGCATAATTGGAGATATGAGTCTTAAAAACTGGAAACCTTTTGTTAAAAAAACAATTCAGAAAAGAAAAATTTCCCTCACTCAGCTTTACGAGGCCGAGGATCTTATTGCAGCAGTTGAAGCCTTAGCAGACGAAGACCTTGGAAAGCTTTTCAAAGCATTTTACAAAGCAAAGCGGCTGCAGGATGTTCTAAAAAGCGGCTTAACAAAATACTTAAAGAGATTTAGAAAAGAAAAGGCAGTAATTGTAGAAGGGTTTGATGACAAGTCTGAAAAGTTTCCTGAACTAGAGCTTTTTATTTACTGCATTAAAAATAAGCAGGAAAATTTGAAGAGCTATGTAATAAACGAAATAAGTTTAATGCATCCAAACAAGACAGTAATTTTAATGCAGGACCTTGGTGGAAACAGGGTGAGGTTTAGTGGAAGACGTCAAGATTTCAAAGTAAAAATAAACCAGTTGCTTGTTAATGCAACCAAAAATATTCCTGAAAGTACTGCAGGTGGTCACATTCCAGCTGCTGCAGGAAGCATTCCAAAAAAATACTTAAAGAAATTCAGGGCAAATCTTTTGCGAATTCTAAAAAAGAAGTATAAGGCTTGATTTTACTCAAGCGCTTTTCTTTTCTCAAAGTGATCCGCACATTTCTTACTGCAGAAGGTAAACATTTCGCCGTTTATTTCCCTTTCAACCGATTTCTCAAAGTCAAACTGGCCCCCGCAGGAATTGCACTCAATAAGCTTTGTGTCCTCATACCCTTCAATAAATCCGGCCTCTGCAGGAGTTATTTCGTCCTCTGCAAGTTGTTCGGCCCTTTCCTTTTTGTCATAAATGTTTTCTGTTTCATTTTCCTCTTCCATGAAAATACCTCCAAAACCTAAGTTCAGTAAATTAATAACTTCTTCTAAATAAAAGAATATAACATGGACACATATAATGCATTGCTTAAAAGACGAACAATTCGCAGATTTTTAGAAAAAACCGTGTCATTTGAAGCACTGGAAAAGTGCGTGGAGGCTGCTCGTCTGGCTCCAAGCGCTCGAAATACCCAGGAACTTGAATTTATTGTTGTAAACAATGCCGAAAAGCTAGAGCAATTAAATAAGGCCGTTCGCTTTGGCGGGGTTGTTGCAGAAAAAGGGCGAGTGAAAGGAGAGGAACCAAAAGCATTTATTGCAATAATTGCCAACAAAGAAAAATCTGATGAGGCTTATACTTCAATTAATGTTGGAATTGCAGCACAGACAATTGTTTTAACTTCGTTTGAACAAGGCCTTGGAACCTGTATGCTAGGAGCAATTGAACGAGACCAAATAAAAGAAATTCTTGGAATTCCTGAAAGCTATTCCCTGCCGCTTGTAATTGCTTTGGGTTATCCAAAAGAAACGCCGGTGACCGAAGAAGCAAAGGAAAATAATTTACGCTACTGGATTGATAAAAAAGGAGTGCTGCACGTTCCAAAAAGAGCTATTGAAAACGTGTTGCACAGAAACGAGTTTTAGAACAAAACGTCAAACGCTTTCTTGCCTTCAATTGATAAAAGGAAATCATAGCGTGCGTTAACATAGTCCTGAATTTTTTGAACCTCGTCCTCGTTTAAGTGCTTAAAGCGCCCTTGCAATTCAAGATATTCCAAAACTGGCTTTGGCTTCTCAACCTTTTGAGTAAACTTTAGTACCCCTTCTTCTATTTCGTAAAGAGGAAACACGCGCGTTTGAACAGCAAGCTTACTTAGTTCAATTGCAGTGTCGCTCTTGCAGTGCCAGCCAACAGGGCAAACGCAGTAAATGTGCAAAAAGCTTGCGTGGTCAGTTGCAAGAGCTTTTTCTACCTTCTTCTTAAGATCTAAAAGGTTTGCAGGAGTTACTGATGCAACGTACTTTATGCCGTGAGCTGCAACAATAAACGGAAGTGGCTTTTTTGGCTCTTGCTTTCCGTGAATCTTTTTTCCGCCAGGGCTAGTTGTAGTGGAAGCAAAAGGAAAAGTTGCCCCGCTTCTTTGAACCCCTGTGTTCATGTAAGCTTCGTTGTCTGTTGCAATGTATGTAAACTTGTGACCTCTTTCTAGTGCACCACTAAGAGCGCCAAATCCGATATCAAATGACGCTCCGTCTCCACCTATTGCAATAAGATTAACCCCTTCTCTTTTTCCCTGCGCCTTAAGAGAAGCATCAATTCCAGACATAATGGCCGCAGCGTTTTCAAATGCTCCGTGAACCCATGGAACTCTCCAAGCACTCTGAGGATAGGGGGTTGACACAACTTCCATGCAACCTGTTGCCTGTGTTACAATAGTATTTGGCCCAGCAGCCTTCATAATATGCCTCATTGCAAGAGCTTCCCCGCAACCTGCACAGGCTCTGTGTCCTGAAGCAAAGAATTCCTCGTAATTTAGTCCCTTTAGTTCCTTCACAGCAACCACTCCTTTGACTGTTTTCCAGTCTCCAAATCTTTGAAAACGCTTTCAATGTGTTCCAGTGTAACATCTCGCCCGCCAAGGCCTGCTATGTAACCAAAAACATTTGTTTCTGAAATGTCCGAATTTATTTCAGTAAAAACAGGCCCTTTGGCTCCAAGAGAAATGTGCCTGTCAAGAACTGCTAGCCCCTTCAAATTTTTAGTTGCCTTTTTTAGTGACTCAACTGGAAAGGGCCTAAAGCTTCTTAGCCTAATTACTCCGACCTTTTTCCCCTTTGATCTAAGTTCCCTGGCCTTTGCCTTTGCAGTTCCGCAAATTGTTCCAAGTGCAAGAATTGCATACTCGGCATCGTCCATTTCAAACAATTCAATCAAGCCGTCGCCATAGCTTTTTCCAAATTCTTTTGCATAATCCTTGTTTGCCTTTTTAATAACTTCAAGCGCGTTAGACATTGAATCCTGCTGCTGCTTTTTAAGTTCCATGAAAGTGTCAGGAAAACCAATTGGACCAAATGTTTTAGGATTCTTTACATCAAGCTTGTCTTCAATCTTAAAAGATGGAAGGAAGGCGTCAACCTTTTTTTGCCCAGGTAAGTCAACGTTTTCATAAACGTGGCTTAATGAAAATCCATCCAAGCACATCATTGTTGGCAACAAAACTTTTTTGTCTTCCGCAATCTTGTAACATTGAATTATTGTATCAACACACTCTTGGCTTGACTCAACATACAATTGAATCCACCCTTGGTCTCGAGCTGACATTGAATCACTGTGATCGTTCCAAATATTTATGGGAGCAGCAACCGTTCTGTTTGCAACGGCCATTACAGCAGGCAAGCGCATTCCACTCAAAATTGGCAAAATCTCGTACATTAGTTCAAAGCCGTTGCTGCTTGTTGCAGTAAAACTTCTTGAGCCCGCAAGAATTGCTCCAATCAAAGCGGACGCCGCAGAGTGCTCGGACTCCACGTGAATCATTTGTGCGTCCATTTCTCCATCAAAAATGTAATCTGAAATCCTTTCAGGAATGTGAGTTGACGGAGTAATAGGGTACATTGGGCAAACCTTAACCCTGGAAAGTTTTACTCCCAAAGCAACTGCTTCACTTGCTTCAATAACTGTCTTCATTTCTCTTCCAACTCCTTGCTAATAGCTTTCACAGGGCATTCCTTTAGACAGGTAAGGCAGCCCTTGCAGTAATCATAATTTATTATATATTTTCCGTCCTTGTCAACAAATATTGCTGCGTCTGGACAAACTCTCCAACAAGTAGAACACTTAATGCAAGTTGCCTGGTCAATTATTGGACGAAACACTCTCCAACTTCCAGTGTGATAATCAGTGGTGTTTCCTGGTTTTCTAATAACCGCACCACGAGTAAGTTCAACTTTTCCTTTTTTCAAGTCACCCACGCTTTCCTTCCTCTTAACACTTGCCACTACTTCACTTCCTTACACTTGTTAAAAACTACCTTGCAAGCCTCCTTATTCAAGCCGGCAATCTTTCCCTTTTCAGAAAACCTTTCATCAATTGCCTTGTCAAGTGCTTTAAGTGAAACCTCTCCACTAAGCGACGCAAACGCTCCAAGGGCTGCAATGTTTACAAACGGCTTTCCAATAACGTCCAAAGCAATTTTTGTGATGTCAATGCACTTTGCATTAAACGCACCCAGCCCCAATTCCTTTGGAGTTTTGTTGCTGTTCACAATAATTAAGCCCTTTTTTTCAAATCCCTTTGTAACATCAATGTTTGCCATAAGAGACGGGTCCAAAACAATCACGTAATCTGGATTGTAAACATGTTGCCTTACATCAATTGGAACGCTGTCAATTCTAGTATAGCTTTCAACAGGAGCCCCTGTTCTTTCAACTCCAAAATTTGGAAAGGCCTGAGTAAATTTGCCGTCGTGAAATGCGGCAACCGCTAAAACCTGGCTGCTTGTAACAGCACCCTGGCCGCCTCGCCCGTGAAACCTAACTTCTTTCAAAGCCATAGAATCATAGAAGAGCAGTAAACATTAAAAAAGGCAATTGCCTAAGTTGTTACGTCATATGCCGAGGCTTAAATTAACCATCAGAGGGCGCGTTCAAGGGGTCGGATTTCGCTTTTTTACTTCGCGAATTGCAAACAGCCTTGGCCTAAAAGGGTTTGTTAGAAATCTTGGAAACGGCTGCGTTGAGGTTGTTGCAGAGGGATCACGGGAAATGCTTGAAAAGCTTCTTTCAAAAGCAAGGGTTGGGCCTTCAACTGCAGAGGTTGAATCAACAGATGTTGAGTGGACCAAGGAATCCGGTGAATTTAGCGCTTTTGGAGTGAAATATTAAACTGCTTTTATTTCAAGGATTAGCTCTTCAGAGTGTTTTTCTTCACCGCCAATTGAAAGCGAAACCCTTAGCTTGTAGGACCCGCTGTTAATTTGCTTGTTTGGATCAGTTCTTACAACAAACGGCTTTAGCTCCTGCTTTGTTCCAGGGGCCATTGATTCAATTCGCCTGGATGCTGGGAAAATAAACAATTGGCTGCTTCCAACCTCTTCAACTTTTACAACAACGTCTGAAACGGTTTCGTTAAATGTGTTAACAACCTTTGTTTCAAGTAGAGCAGTTGACCAGCTAAAGTCGGTTAAGTCAAGTGGGTTTGGGGAAATTGAAAGCGATAAAGGCTTTGGCTTAAGGAATTCTGAGATGGAGAAAACTATTGCAATTACTATAATTATTCCAATAAGGGCCATTAATGGAACCTTCAGTTGCTTTAGTGAAATGTTTACTGAAGGCATGGAAAAACTGTTCCCGTCGTAAATACTCATAAGCTAGAATAAGGGGTTTTAAGTTAATAAAAGTTATGGCAGGGTAAACAATTGGTCGTCTCCTTTTCCATCCAAAAAGCCTGCTCTAACCCCTGCATCAAGCCAAGCGTGAGCATAACTAAAGGCAGCTAACGCAAGTTCAAACTCTTCGTTGGCCTCAAAGTGCTTTGCGTCATTAAAATAATTCTGGGTCATTGCAATAAAATCAGTTGCCCTGGCAAAATCCTCAGATCCCTTCTCTGCCTTAATTCCAACTTTTTTTAAGGCCCTTTCAGTAAGTTCATGATAGCGTTTTACCCTTGCCTCAATTCCCTTTGCCTCAGTCAAGACCAGCCAACTCCTTTAATCCCTCTAATTCCTTTTCATTTAACTTTCCTGCAACAACCAAACTCTGAGGGAACGCCCCGTAAGACGACCTTTTTAATTCCTGGAGTTTTCCTGCCTTAATCATTTCCTTTGCTGACCCCAATCCATACAATCCAACCAGCACTGCTGATTCCAAAATCTTGCTCTTGCGCTTTTTGGCAATCTTTTCAAGCAGCACAAGGGCCTCTGAAACAGACATCATCAAATCGTTTTCAGCGTCAATATCAAGAAGGCAAAGCGAATGCAGTCCTGCCTTGGAATTTTCTTCAATAATGTCAAAGAAGGACTCTGGGGCAAAATTTTCCTTGGGGGCAACAATTGTTGCAACCCTTCCAAACTTGTAAACATCCAACCCACTTTTTCCTAGCAAACCAAAAACACTTACTCCAACCAAAACCTTTGATTTAACACCTTGGGCTTTTGCATCAAGAAGAAGCTGTACGTGAGTGGTTGCATTCAAAGGGTTTCCAAAAACAAGTAGTGCAACGTCCTCTTGCCCAGCCTCTTTTAAAATTGCGTCAAAGCCCTGCTCTACGCCCTCGCGCTTTAATTCAACAAACTTCTTACCGCAGACCTCTTCAAGCTCTGAAATTTCTCCCTCGCTGTAATAGGAAGTGTAACGCTCAAAGAAAACCTTGGAACAGCCCTCAATAGCCTGCTTGGCCTCAAGCGTTATTTGCTTTGGGTTTAATCCAATTCCAATCAAATAAAACATTTTAACCAGAAAAATTACTGCAGAGTTAAGAATTAAAAGGCTATTTAGTAACCTTTTGCAATTTTCCACCGACTATGCAGTTGTTGGATTTGAAATGATGACTGTAAAGGACGAAGAGATTCTAAGATATGAGTGAATCATTCAAAAGGCCTAAAGCTCCCGTCTGCACCCATTACAAAGATCTTCTCTTCCACGGTTCTCACAATCCCGTCACTGCTCATTGTTAGACTGCCTGTAATGCCCTGCATATCTTTTATTTCAAGCAGGCCCTTTTCCTTTATTCTTCTAATTTGATGCAGCATTCTCTTACGAAAAGTAAATAAACTTCTCCTCCTTTATTTTCTTTGATTTGAATGGGATTGTCACTGTTTGAAAAGAATAAGCGGCCAGAGCTCTTTGGAATAATAGCAATTGTTGCGCTTGTTGCCCTTTTTATCTTTCTTTTCTTTATGCCTCCAGACCAGGATCTGAAAAAACTACAGGTTGCTGCAGTAATACCATTAACCGGACCTGTTGGAGTCATAGGTGAAGATTTTATGAAGGGAATGGAGTTTGCAATGGAAAAATATGACATGGACTTTGAGCTTGTTGTTGAAGACAGTCAAAGCCAGGCAAAAACAGGCATTACCAGTGCAAAAAAACTTTTGGATACACGAGAAGTTGATGTTTTGGTAAGCCTACAGAGTTCTATTTCAATTCCACTTATTTCTTTGGCAGAAGAATATGACAAACCACTTATTTCATCATTTGTTTCAAACGACGAATTTGCAGGAAAAAGTAAAAATGCGTTCAGGTTGTTCACGGCATCAGGCAAATATGCTGCATTGGCCGGGAAGTTTGCAGACAGCCAGGGTTTTGAAGACGTTTCCATAATAACTCTAATGGACGAGTATGGCCAATCCATGAAAGAACAATTTAAAAAAAACTTTTCAGGCACAATTGTCCACGAGGAAAGTTTTGAAATACCAAACACTGATTTTAGAACCCCTTTAACAAAAGCAATGGATTCTGATGCAATTTACTTCATTGGATTTGCAAGCCACAATACAAATGTCCTCAAACAAAGAAAGGAACTGGGTTCAGAAATCACCCTTATTGCAAGCATGGATACAATGACTGCATTTGTAAGAAATGAAGTGGGTCCGCTTTTGGACAATATTTATGCAGCAGGTCCGGAATCAATGATTGAAAATGAGCGAACAAAACAATTTTACAAAGAGTTCAAGGCAAAGTATGGGAAAAAACCCGATGTAGGTGCAACATTTGGCTATGACCTGGCACTTGTGCTTGATGCAATTGATAAAAACAATAAAACCCCCATAGAAGCTCTAAACGAAATAGAAATTGAGGGAATGAATGGCACAATCTCATTTGATAGTGAGGGAGAAATAAACATTGAACTTGTGATTGTTGAAGCCCAGGATGGGGAAGTTGAAATAGTTGATTTTGTTATTTGAGACGCTCCAAGAAATATACTAATATAAATACTGGAATCAACAAGTATAGATCATATTGAAAAATATATGGAATAATCAAAATGAAGAACACAAAAATACTAATATTTACAGCGCTATTGAGTGTAGTATTGCTTTCAGGATGTTCTCAAATTCAAAACGATGAGATTGAAATCGGGGTTGTTACGCCTTTGACAGGAAATGGTGCAACTTTAGGAAAGCCCATGGTTGAAGGAATGGAACTTGCGATAAGCGAAATTAATAGCCAGGGCGGAATCAACGGGAAACAATTAAAATTGCATATTGAGGATGGCAAATTAGAAGGGCAAGCCACTACAAATGCAACTCAGTTCATATTGAATGTTCACAACCCAAAGGCAATGGTAACATTGTATCATGTTGATGCAGAAGTTATGAGCCCTTTAACTAAACAAGAAAAAATACCTCTACTGCATGCTTCATTTGCAAGAAGTATTTTACCAAAAGACCCTTATGCATTTAAAATTAATTTTGATGCAGTAGACGGTTGTAAGCAACTTGTAGAGTATGCAAAAGAAAATAATAAATACCGTAAATTGGGGGCGTTAATGTCCAGAGTTGCATACAACGAATATTGCCTGCAGGGAGCAAAAGAAGTTGAAAGCAGTATTGAAGAATATTGGTATGTCTTTGGAAATACGGACTTCAAAACACTGTTATTGAAAGCGAAGGAAGACGGAGTTGACGCTCTTCTTACAGTAGGGATTGATTTTGAATATATTGAAATGTATAAACAAATGGCGGAATTAGGTTATGATATTGATCTATTCTGTGCAACAGCATCTGAATGCATTAACCCAGGATTAGAGTCAAAAAATTATCCATCCTTCCAAGGAACTGTTAGCGTAGATTTTGTTCACCCAAGAGAGATGGATAAATCTGCATTTGCACAGAAATACTATGCCGCATATCCAAATTCTAAGAACGCGGTAGTTACATATGCCGGCATTGGTTATGATGCTATAACCATACTAAAAGATGCTTTTACAGAATGCGGTGTGGCTGACCAAGAATGTGTCCAGTCTGCTCTTGAATCTTACAAAAACGAGAAAAGAGATTCAGTAATAGGAACCCTAGGATTTGAAGATCGTGTTCTAAAACTAGACTACGATATTTATGAATTCAATGAGAACGGCTGGCAATTGAAATAATTTTATTTCTAGTTCTTCAGAACTGAGAACCGGTGAAAAGCTAGCCTTGGTGAATACGAAAAGTAAATAAACATCTTTCCCTTTTATTCTTTCGGTTCCATGGTCTTTCAACAACTTGTTGTAAACGGAATAATTGCCGGCTCTGAGTATGCTTTGCTTGCAATTGGATTAACTCTGATTTTTGGAATTTTGAGAATTATTCACTTTGCGCACGGCGAAGTTGCAATGGTTGGGGCATACGTTGCGTTCGTTGTAAGTGTAAGCCTTGGCCTGCCTTTACCGGTTGGATTTGTTGTTGCAATTTGTTTTGGGGCACTACTTGGAATGGCAGTCAACAGATTTGCATTCAAGCCACTTAGAAAACAGCACGTTTGGATTGGATTAATTGCCGCTATTGCTGTTTCAATTCTTTTACAAAACATTATTGCACTGTTTTTTGGAAACGAAATAAAGACCTACAACTTGGGGCCTGTTGAAAAGGGAATGGAAATGTTTGGATTCATTATAACAAAAACACAAGTGTTAATTATTGTAGTTGCAGTCGCTCTAATGATTCTTACCTGGTTCTTCATTAAGAAAACCAAAACCGGACAACAGGCTAGGGCGGTAGCAGACAACAGGCATTTGGCTGAAAGCCTTGGAATTGATTCAGAAAAAGTTATTGCAAGCACTTTTGCTTTCGGAAGCGCCCTAGCAGCAGCTGGGGGTGTACTGATTGCAATGGAAACGAATTTGGATCCAATGATGGGCCTAATGCCAAACATTAAGGCCTTTGCCGCAGTAATTGTTGGCGGAGTTGGTTCAGTCCCAGGGGCAATCTTAGGGTCGTACTTTATTGGGCTAACAGAAAATATTGGAATATGGTATCTGCCATCTGGCTACAAGGACGCAATAGCATTCTTTATCTTAATCGTCTTCCTGCTATTTAGACCACAGGGAATTCTCGGGAAGAAAAAGGAAGGGATTGAACAATGATTGAAGCATACCTCTTGCACTTGTTAATTCTCATTTGCATTTACGCAATTCTTTCCATGAGCCTTACCCTACTTACTGGTTACACTGGAATGCTTAATCTGGGACACGCAGCATTTTTTGCAATCGGAGCCTACGCCTCAGTTCTGTTAGTAATGGCTGGCTTCCCGTTCTGGCTTGGTTTTCTTGCAGCAGGAGGAGTTGCTGCACTCTTTGGCGTGCTACTAAGCATCCCTTCACTAAGACTACGAGGGGACTTTTTGGCAATCGCAACACTGGCCTTTGGAGAAATTATTAGAAGCATTATGTTAAACTGGACTGAACTAACAAGAGGGCCTCTTGGAATTCCGGGAATTCCAAAGCCAGAGTTGTTTGGAATAGTGTTTGATTCAATGCTTACCTACTTTGTGCTAACCATAGTTGTTGTGCTTGCAACCTATGTAGTTCTAAAATATTTGTTGGATGGGAAGTTTGGAATTGCATTAAAGGCAATAAGGGAAAATGAATTGATTGCAGAAAGTTTGGGAAAAGATGTAAAAATGCTTAAGATGCAGGCCTTTGCAATAAGTGCACTGTTTGCCGGATTTGCAGGAAGTCTTTTTGCGCACTACATTACATTCATTGATCCAAGTAGCTTTACCCTATCTGAAACTGTTTTGGTTTTACTAATGGTTGTACTTGGGGGCCTAGGAAGTTTGGTGGGAAGTATTGCCGGCGCAATAATATTAATTCTTTTACCAGAGCCCCTGAGGTTTATTGGTTTGCCAAGTTCTATGGTTGGGCAACTAAGGCAAATTATATATGCAGGTTTGCTTATCGTATTAATAATAAAGAGACCAAAAGGGCTTTTTGGAGAACAATGGTTTGGAGGAATTGTAAGTGATAGCTCTTGAATTAAAAAGTATTTCAAAACATTTTGGCGGAGTTACGGCTTTGGAAAATGTTTCATTCAAGCTAGAGCAAGGCAAAACACTTGGATTAATTGGAGGCAACGGTTCAGGAAAAACTACACTACTAAACGTGATTACCAAAATGATTTCTCCAAATAGCGGAGAGGTCCACTTTAAAGGAAAAAGGGTTGACAATCTGCCAGCCTACAAAATCGCAAGGCTTGGGATTGGAAGAATTTTCCAAATAGGAGGAATTTTCAATAACATGACTCTACTAGAAAATCTATTTGTCGCAACAAACAGTGGCAATGAAGAAGAAGCTGAGCGCATTCTAAACGAAGTAGGGCTTGTGCAGAAAAAAAATGAAAAGGCGGCAACACTAAGCGGTGGGCAACAAAGGTTACTGGAATTTGGCCGCGTTATGATTAGAAACGATGAACTAATTTTACTCGACGAACCCTTTGCAGGAGTAAGCGAAGGAAACTGCAAAAAGATTGAAGAAGTTATTGGGAAACTACAAAAAGAAGGCAAAACAATTATCCTAATTGAACACGATAGCAAAAGAATAAAGAGAATCTGCAACCAACTAATTGAACTTGACGAAGGAAAATTAGCTAAAAAAACAAACATTGACTAAACTATTTTGCCACAGCCGCCTTGTCAACCAAAACCGCCACATTACGGTGTGATTGCAGTGTTGCAGCAGGGCACCTTGAAACACTCTTTCCTTTAAGCATGCACTTAACAGCCTGCCTTTTGTTCTTTCCCGAAGCAAGCATAAGAATCTGCATACTGTTCACCCTAATTGTTTTCAGCCCAATTGTAAGAGCCCTCTCTGGAGCAAGTCCTGACGAAAAGTTCTTTCCGTTCACCTTTCTAGTCTGAGGCTTTAATTTTACAACACGAGTAATGCTGTTTTCGCTACTGCCAGGCTCATTAAAAGCAACATGCCCGTTCCTACCAACGCCAAGAATGCACAAATCAATCCCGCGCCTCTTAATTGCAGCCTCGTGCCTTTTGCACTTACCACGCAAATTACGAGAAAGGCTGTTTAGTAAGAAAGTGTTTTGCCTTTTGGCGTTGACTTTGTCCAAGAATTTGCGCATTAAGTATTGGCCAAAGCTATTCCTATCGCTCTTTCCAAGCCCAACGTACTCGTCCAATGCAAAAAACTTTGCCCTGCTAAAATCAACTTTGCCCCGCTTGTGAGCGCTCGCTAAAAGAAAATAAAGAAGCTTTGGAGTTTCACCAGTTGCAAGAGCAAGAGAAGCGTCTGGCTTGCGTTTTACTAACTCAATCACAACCGAAGCGGCAGCCTTGCTCATCTCACGATAGTTTTTCTTAACAGCAAGCAATGGCTGTTTGTTTTTCTTAACAAAACTTTCAACCCGCGTAGGCTTTGGCGAAGCAAGGCCATGCTCTCTAACCTTTCGAGCAGCAACAAAGTTTGCAGCAAGCGCGCAGTTGTTAAGCGACCAGTTGCGCATCAGCCCAAAAACAAATCCAGAGTTAAAGGCGTCGCCTGCAGCGGTTGTGTCAACAACTTTGCCGGCGAGCGACGGAGAACGCACTGCGCCAAAGGGCTTTGTGAAAACCGTTGCTCCCTTGGCAGCCTGCTTAACGGCAACGCAACCAGCGCCCTTTCTCAAAAGGAGCTTCGCGCGCTCTTTAAGTGAACTGCCCCTTGCAATATGCTTTAGTTCAAGGTCATTAACAAAAAGAAAGTCAATAAACGGCAAGAATTTTGAAATGTCCCACTTGCCAGTAGTATCAAAGCAGGTGTCAAAGCAAATTACTGCCTTCTTCTTCTTTATTTTTTTTAGAAGAGGCAAAAATCCTGGCCTAAGTTTTGTAAGGTGGTAAAATCCTCCAAAGAAAACAATGTCCTGCTCCCTTAGCTTGGGCAAAAGAATTTTTTCAACCTTTTTTGCAGTAATTTCATTAAGGCAATTCTTCACAGATTGGATTGCCCGCTCACCCCTCCTGTTAACAGCTATTACACTAAATGAATTTGGAAGAGGGCTTTTGATAAACTTTGAAGAAACTCCTGACTCTGCAAGATTTCTACGAAGAAACGAGGTTGCAAAATCCTTTCCAATTGAACTAATTAAAACTGGCTTTAAACCCAGTTTAGACGCTATTACAGCAAAGTTTGCTGCGTTACCGCCAATTGAGAAATCAAGGGAGCGAAGCGAATGTTCTTCACCGAACTGCAGGTCTTTTCCAATCTCTTGCAGCAAATCAAGACCAAGGTCTCCGACTGAAAAAAGTTTTCTTTTCATATGCCTAAACCGGATTTAATAGCGCGTAATTCGTATTTAACACTTTTGCAGCAAACTTTTTTCAATGAAACAGGCAATTAAAGCACTTGTTGTGGTTGCCCACCCGGATGATGAAACAATCTGGTGCGGGGGCACTATTTTAAGAAATCCTGAATGGGATTGGACTATTTTAAGTCTTTGCAGAAGAGACGATATAGATCGTGCTCCAAAGTTTAGAAAAGTCTGTGAAAAATTGAATGCAGTGTGCGCAATCTCAGATTTGGACGACGAAACCCCGGAACAAGAACTTAGATCTCTTAACGAGGTGAAGAAAAGAGTGCAAGCAATGCTTGACGAGTTAAAAGTTGGAAACTCATTTGATTTTGTCTTCACGCACGGACAAAGCGGCGAGTACGGGCACAACCGGCACAAAGAAGTTCATCGTGCAGTCAAAGATATGATTACAGCGAACGAACTGCGTTGCAAGAAAGTTTTCTTCTTCAACTACAAACTCGCGCGTGGCGACGCGTACTGTGAGCCAAACACGCGCGGTGCGGACGTGAAGACGCGCTTGAACGCGCAAATTGCGCAAAAGAAAAACTTATTAATCACTTCAACCTATGGATTTAGTACAGAAAGCTTCGAACAACGCAGCGCACAGAGCGTTGAGTGCTTCAAAGTGAAACAAGAGACAACGAAATGAGTGAACGATTAACATGAAGAGTTTGATTCTTTACCCTTATCCAATGGAGTTAGACGGAATTAGCATTCAAGGAGAGATGCTTTACCGCGGACTAAAAGAAAACGGCCAGCCCAGCACACGTTGTGATCGGGAAGCCGAAATGGAAAAGGAACTAATCTACAAAAGCTTCAAGCCAGATGTTGTAATTGGTGCAGGTTACTGGGGCGACACACCAACAATAATTGACCACCCCATACACCACGGGGTAACTGCGGTTCCTTGGCTTAATGCAGACGGTTGGGTTTCAAATTATCACGACATTCTTAACTCGCTTCCACTAATGATGGCTACTAGCAGGTGGGTAAAGCATACTTACAAAAGAGACGGAGTAGACACTAAGAACATGGAAGTTATGCCAATTGGAATTGATATGCAGGAAATGAGGCCTTTGCCAAAAAGTGATACACGAGTTGAACAAATTAGAAAAATGCTTAGAATAAAACCGCACGAGAAAATGATTTTTACAGCTGGAGGAGACACTACAAGCAAGGGATTCCAGGAAGTTCTAAAGGCCCTTGGGAAAATTAACGAAGAGTTTAAAGACTGGGTTTATGTTGGAAAAAGCTGGGAGTGTAAAACACCTTACTACCATTACAAAGACGAACTAAAGATTATGAGGGACCTTGGCATAAGACGAAAAGTCAGGTTCTTTGACGGACCGCTTTCAAGAGAATTTATGTGCTGTGCACTAAATGCGTGCGATGTTTACGCTGCTCCAAGTAGAATTGACGGCTTTGGAATGATTCAAGTTGAAGCGCAGGCCTGCGGAAAGCCTGTTCTTGGAGTTGACAGCATGGGTATTAAGGACACTGTTATACACAATGAAACAGGGTTTCTGGCAAAGGTTGGAGAAGAAGTTAAACTTGAAGAGGAATGGGTTTACAGAGAACAAGGGTTTAAGAAAAAGCATAAGATACAGTTTGACGAGCCCAAAACTTTTGCAGTTCGAGCTGACATTGACGATCTTGCAGACTATTTACTAAAGATGTTAACCGACGACTCACTTTGTGAAAAGATGGGAGAACGCGGAAGAGAACACGTTGTGAAAAACTTTGAGTACAAGCACATTGCTAAAAGAGTTCAAAACCTTGTTGAGAAAAAGCTTGGTATTTAATTTCTTTTAAAAGAAAGCAATCTTTTTGTCTGAAACACACTTAAATGCAAGAAGGTATGCTCCGCCACTCCAAGCATGGTAAGAACTTCCCATTGCTTCCTTTTTTAGCGGGTGAACCCACTCATTAAATTCCCACTCTTTTTCCGCTCCCAGACGATTTACTTCTGCTAGAAGCTTCAGCTGCTTTTTGGCCTGCTTAAAGCGCCCTGCTTTTACAAGTGCTGCAATGTAAAAACCGCCAATGTAAGGCCAAATTCCTCCGTTCAAATAATAGTTTGGTTTTACCGCAAGACATTTTGAAAAGTACGGCTGCCACTCTTTTTTGCCCTTCTTAATTGGCGGATACATTGCCTTTATTGGGAAAGGTTTTGCTATGCGTTTCTTTTCAACAAAATCAAGAATGCGCTTTGTTTGCTTTTTGTCAGCTAACCCTGAACAGATTGCAAGCAAATTTCCTAAACTGTCAAACCACTTCTCGGCCTCAAGTTCACCGTCGTGGTCTTTCCAGCGCCAGGGCCAAAAGTACCCTTCCTTTTTGTAAATCATATTAGTGGGACTTGTTGAACCAAGGGCCGATTCCTTAACCTTTTTTGCCTCGGCCTTTTTTCCAAACGCTTTAAGGCTTGCGTAATACAGTGCAATAGTGTTTATTGTGTGGCCATACTTGTGTGGAAAGCAATCCTGCCAGTCACTTGTTGGGTGCTGTTCAGGCATTGCGTCTTCTCCTGTGTCCTGGCAGCGCAGCCAGAAAAAGGCCTTGTCAACTGCCTTTTTGTATTTTCTAATCAAGCTTTTGTCTTTGTAATTTTGAGTGTACGCTTTTAACCCAAGCAGCCACCATAGAGTACTGTCAAGTGTTGCAAAGGTTGCTTGCTTAATCCTTTTCTTGTCCCACTTATCAACGGCGTTTGGAATTTGTCCAGTCGGGCTTTGGTACTTGCCTAAAACGTCAAGGCTTAATTGAAACTGCCTTTTGAATTCTTTTTTTGAGTCAACAACGCTTGCGCCAATTAATCCAATCATGCTGTCTCTTGAGAACACCATGTTGTAGCCATCTTTTCCACCGCTTGCATGCATCCCGTGCGGGGTGGCGCATTTCTTTAGTGCAATCTTTGCCTTTTCAAAGGCCTGTTCTTCAATTTCCATTCTAAAAAATAAATGAATTAACTACTATTTAAAACCATGGCGGGGTCAGTTGAAGGATTTAAAATAGTTGTATATCTAATTTTAGTATTACCTGGGATGGTAGTATAGCTTGGTTAGTATTCGACGTTCGGGGCGTCGTGACGGGGGTTCAAATCCTCTCCATCCCATTCTCAATTTTTAATTTTCTTCAGGGCCAGGAAAGCCTTTTAAACAAGTCATACTTTAATCTTTAAGTTGATCTTTCGGTGGGACCAGTGAAAGGAAAAGATATCCTGAATGAAATTATTGCCACCTCAGGCGGC
>JASLNX010000028.1 GCA_030745815.1 archaeon | reverse complement strand
GGCAAACGTTTCCCTCAATTAGAACAAATTTTCCTGGCTTTAATGAGCCAGCATTTGTAAACTTTTTTTCCCCGTCAACCATAAAAAAATCGCCTTGAATTAATTAGGTAAATTGGTTTTAAATACCTTTTCTTTGTTTTTCGCCCCCCATTGAATTGGTTTTAATACATTTCCCTGCTCCCAAATGTTATCACTAATCCATTATTATAGCAAGGTGTTGTTTCTTGGTTCTTGAAAATGTTAAGAAGAGAATTGGCGAGGCCGTAAAAAAAAGAGCGGAAAAAAACATAGCTGTCTTTGTAGACGGGCCAAACATTTTACGAAAAGAACTAAACATTGACCTTGAAGACATTAAGAAAGTTTTGCAAAAGCAAGGCTCACTTAAAATCGCAAAAGTTTTCCTTAACCAGTTTGCTTCAAACAAGCTTGTTGAAGCAGTTGTAAACCAAGGGTTTCAATCAATTATAACCGTTGGAGATATTGATGTTGCAATGTCAGTTGAAGCAACAGAAGCTTGCTTTAACAAAAGCGTTCACGCAATAGCTTTTGTAACAAGAGATTCGGACTTTTTACCAGCAATAGTTAAAGCAAAGGCCAGAGGCAAGGAAACAATAGTGGTTTTGGCCGAAGAGGCTTCAGCAGCAGCCTTAAAAAACACTGCTGACCAAATAATTGTTCTAGGTGGGAAATAAGTGAACATTCCGGTTGGAGAACTTGTTGAAGAAAACGTTTCGTTAAAAGATGTTAATCTTGGAAAAAAGCTTTCCGAACTAATGGCTGAAAAGGTTACAGGATACGTTGTACTAACAGTTGAAGGGCGAAGTGGAATAGAAGAAGGCCTGGGAATTATTAAGGACGGCATTTTAATCGGCGGAATTTATGAATACATTAGGTTTGGAAAAATAATTTACGGAGACACAGCAATAACCCAGTTACTTAATTCAGGCCTTGCCGAATTTGGAGTAATGGACATTGGAAGACTTAGCAAACAACAAATTGAATTAATAATTGCATTTAACGAAAGGATTGAATTAAATAACTCACTTTCACAAAAAGAGCTTCTTTTAGCAATCCCTAAAAAGTACAATGCCGGGGCCGCCGAAACAGAGCTTGGCGAAGAGCTTAAGAAA
>JASLNX010000027.1 GCA_030745815.1 archaeon | reverse complement strand
CAAGGGCTCCGTAAGTGCAACTGTGGGAATCCGCCCCAACAATAACCATTCCAGGGTGGGAAAAACCCTGCTCGTGAATAAAAACGTGCTCTATCCCAACTCGGCCAACCTCAAAATAATTTGTAAGACCTTGCTTGACGGCAAACTCTCGCATCATCTTCGTTTGCTGCGCTGTCTTAATGTCTTTATTTGGAGTAAAGTGATCTGGAATCAGTAAAACCTTCCCCTTGTCAAAAACTTTTGAAATGCCTGCTTCTTCAAAGCGCTGGATTGCAATCGGCGCAGTAATGTCGTTTCCAAAGCAAAGGTCAACGTTTGCTTCAATGAGTTCGCCAGGGCTAACGCTTTGTTTACCACTGTGCGCAGCCAAAATCTTTTCAGTAATTGTCTGAGGCATAAAAATCATTTCTTTCGTTTTTTTCGTTCTTTAAACTCTTTCCATTCTTCAAACTCTGTTTCAAACCAGTGCTGTAACCGACGCACCTGCTTACCCAAAAGCCACGAAGGAATCTTGGTAAGCGAGGTACCATGCGCCTTGCAAAGTGAATCCATAATTTTAAGCTTACTCTCAGGAACCTTGTGGTTTCTGGCTAATTCAGCAATTGTCAAGTCCATTTTAGGTCCAAAAAGATCAGCCATTCTAGCCCGATCTAACCTTCGTCTGAATATTTTTTTTGTAATTTCCTTCGCTGTTTTTTTTGTAGCCTTCTTCACTGCCATTTACTGCACCCTACAAAAACCTCTTTCTGAAATTGTTTAAAACCCCATTGGGAAGCTCTTTGAGTTTAAATTCTTTCTGCCAAGCCTGCTTTCTTTTCTTAAGCTCAGCCTCGCTTACAATCAAATCAATTTTTCTTGAGTCCAAATCAATTTTAATTGAGTCGCCGTTCTTTACAAGTGCAATGTTTCCTCCAATCGCTGCTTCTGGTGCAATGTGCCCAATGCAAGCGCCGTGAGTTGCCCCCGAAAAGCGGCCATCAGTTAACAAGGCAACATCGTTGTCCAATTCAAGGCCGGAAACTCCGGCTGTAGGGTAAAGCATTTCGCGCATTCCAGGCCCCCCAACAGGACCCTCGTAACGAATTACAAGAACTGAGCCCTTTTCAATTTTGCCCTTTGAAATAAATTCATTTACCTCTTCCTCTGAATCAAAAACAACTGCCTTCCCCTCAAATACCCTGGGAAAATCAGGACCAATGCCACTTGTCTTGATAACAGACCCTTCTTCTGCAAGGTTTCCGTAAAGAATTGAAATGCCCCCGCTTTCACTGTAAGGATTTTCAATCGGACGAATCACTTCTTTGTTTTTCACTGAAGCATTTTCAAGCCTGGCGAAAAGCTCGCCTTCAACTGTTTTGGCCTCGTGAAGCATTTTCTTTTTGTTAAGTTCAGCCATTACTGCAGGAATTCCGCCAGCACTATGTAAATCATCCATAAAGTATTCAGACGACGGATCAAGCTTTACAAGATTTGGCGTTGACTCACTTAAATCATTTATTCTGCCAAGGTCAAATTCAAAGCCTGCTTCCTCTGCAATGTTTGGAACATGAAGCATGGTATTAGTTGACGCACCAATCGCCATGTCAAGACGAAGGGCGTTTTCAAAAGCCTGCTCTGTCATTATATCGCGAGCTTTAATACCATTTTTTACAACTTCAACAATAAGCTTCCCACTTTCAAAAGCAAGTTCTTCCTTTTCTTTGGAAAGAGCAGCAGCTGTTGCGCAACCAGGAAGGCTTAAGCCAAGAGCTTCTGTTACGCAAGCCATACTGTTTGCCGTGTAAAGGCCGGAACATGTTCCCGCCCCAGGACAGGCACTACAAACAATTTTCTGATACTCGTCCTTTGAAATTTTGTTCAATTCAAATTGAGCTCGGGCTTCAAAAGCCGCTTTAACCCCAATCTTTTTTCCATCATACTCGCCAGTGGCCATTGGGCCAGCGCTAACAAAAACTGATGGGAGGTTTAGGCGAGCGGCTGCCTTTAAGTGGCCTGGAATGTTTTTGTCACACGCTGCAATAAAAACAATTCCCGCAAAAACCCCGTGAGAGGAAATCATTTCCTCAATACTGTCTGCAATTGTTTCACGGCTTGGGAGTGAATACTTCATTCCCTGGTGGCCCATTGCAATTCCATCACAAACTCCAATTGTGTTAAATTCAAACGGGATTGCCCCGGCCTCACGAATACCACGCTTTACGTGCTCAACTAATTTGTTGAGGTGTATGTGACCAGGAGTTATCTCGTTGAAAGAGTTTGCTACTGCAATGAATGGCTTGTCGACCTCTTCAGCCTTCAAGCCGTCTGCGTAAAGCAGTGCTTCAGCAGCAGGCAAGTGCTTTATTTCACTGGGTTTCATTGGGATACCTTACTTTTTCTCAAAAAGGGCACGAATCTCCTTTCCAACTACTTCAACCTGTTCCTTGCTACCTTCTTCTCTGAGCTTTTTAAGGTTTGAAGCGCCGTTCTTGATTTCGTTAACCCACTCTTCGGCAAACTTTCCTGACTCAACATCAGCAAGAGTCTGCTTCATTGCCTCTCTTGACTCTTTGCCAATTATCTTAGGGCCTCTTGTTCTTCCACCGTATTCAGCAGTATTTGAAACGCGTTTCCACATTAAATCAAAACCGCCTTCGTAAATTAAGTCCACTATGAGCTTTAGTTCGTTAAGACACTCAAAGTATGCTATTTCAGGCGGATAACCTGACCCAACAAGTGTTTCAAAACCTGCTTTCATAAGTTCTGTTACTCCGCCGCAAAGAACTGCCTGCTCTCCGAAAAGATCAGAATAGGTTTCCTGAGGGAAAGTGCACTCAATAACACCAGCTCTTGTGTAACCCATTGCCTTTGCATAAGCTAAAGCATAATCTTTTGCCTTTCCGCTTGCGTCCTTGTAAATTGCGATAAGGCCTGGAACACCAAATCCCCTTTCATACTCTTTTCTTTCTTCACTCCCTGGGCTCTTTGGAGCAGCCATTATAACGTCAACGCCTTCAGGTGGGACAATTCTTTTGAAGACAATGCTAAAGCCGTGTGAACAGCCAAGGATTTTGCCCTCTTTAATTACTGGCGCAATTTCCTTTTCGTAAACTTCCCCTTGGACTTCGTCAGGAAGAAGAATTTGAATAAGGTCTGCTTTCTCAGCTGCCTCTGAAATTGGCATTACCTCAAAGCCGTCCTCTTTTGCCTGTTCAAATCCAGAATCCTGTCTTTGACCAATTATTACATTTAAGCCCGAGTCCCTTAAGCAAAGCGCTTGGGGCCTTCCCTGGTTCCCGTAACCAATTATTGCGATTGTTTTGTCTTTCAGTGCATCAATTGATGCGTCATTTTCGTGATATAGCTTCATTTTAATTCCTCCAGTTAATAATAACTTTTTTAAAAAACATTTTTGTACTTACATTAGTTACCGTTTTGCATTGCATTAATTCCTGTTCTGCTTAACTCCTTTACCCCGTACTTGGCCAGCATTTCCAAAAAGTTGTCAATTTTCTGAGGGCTGTCCACAAGCTCCAGGATAATACTTGTGTGGTTTACATTAAGAACTTTTGCGTCCTTTAGCTTGGCAAGATTAACTATGGCATCCCTTGAACTCTCAGTTGAGGAGACACGAACAAGGCAATGCTCTCTTACAACACTGTGCTGTGGGCTTAAGTCAGTAATTTTTACAACATCAATTAATTTATTAATCTGCTTTTCAACCTGTTCAATAGTCCTATTGTCAGCCACAAGACTTATTACAATGTGAGTGAGACCGGGCTTGTCAGTTTTGCCGACAATAATTGAATTAATATTAAAACCACGCCTTGCAAAAAGGCCACAAAGTTTTGACATTACGCCAGGGTGGTCATCTACAAGAATCCCAATAATGTGCTCGCTCTCATTCTTTTTTCCGTTCTTTGCCTCAATCATTTCATTCACCTAAAACAATTTGCCCCTTTTTTGAATACAATTGCCAAACATGTCAGTATTTCTTGCACCGGCCGGAAACATTGGAAGAATGTTTGCTTCCTCTTGAGTAATTACATCAAGAACAACCGTTGAATCCGCCTTGTAGGCTCGGTCAAACGCCTCTGCAATCTCCGAATCCCTTTCAACAGTAACCCCTTCAAGACTGTATGCTTCAGCAACCTTTGCAAAGTCAGGAGTTCTCTTCAAGTGAACACCACTATAACGCTTGTCAAAAAAGAGTTCCATCCACTGCCTAACCATTCCAAGATAAGCATTGTTCATTATGACCGGAACAACCTTAATGTTCTCTTCCTTACAAGTGGCAAGCTCTTGAATAACCATTGCAAAAGAGCCGTCTCCATCAATGTCAAAAACCTGAGAATCTGGAGCCGCAATCTTTGCCCCCATCGCCGCTGGAAAACCATAACCCATTGTTCCAGCTCCACCGCTTGAAAGGAAAGTGCGGGGCTTTTCTCTTTTCACAAAATGCCCGGCAAACATCTGGTGCTGGCCGGTCCCAGTTACTAAAATGTCATCCTTTTTTAGAACTCGGTTAAATTCAGACATAATTTTTCTCGGGTCAAGCGGGCTGCCGGAAATGTCAATCTCACAGTCACACTCTTTTATGAACCGCTTAATCTTTTCAGTCCACTCCTTGTGCTTTCCTGCCTTAGCTTCAATAGCCTTAATCAATTGAGCAAGAACTTTTTTGGCGTCGCCAACAATTGGCAAGTCAATCTTAACGTTCTTTCCAATCTCAGCACTATCAATGTCAACGTGAATTATTTTTGCCTGTGAAGCAAATGTTTCAAGGTCGCCGGTAATTCTGTCACTAAAACGACACCCCAAATTAATTATCAAGTCAGCATTTCCAATTGCATAATTTGCAACCTTTCTCCCGTGCATCCCAAGCATGCCAAGACAAAGCGGGTGAGACTCAGGAAAACAACTTTTTCCCATAAATGTTGTTGTAACAGGAATGTTTAACATCTCAACAAGCTTGCTAAGTTCAGGCGAAGCATTTGAAATTAAGATCCCGCCACCTGCGAGAATAACCGGGCGCTCGGCCTTGAGAATCATTTCAGCGGCCTTCATTATTTGTTTTGGGTGGCCCTCAAAAACCGGCTTAAAGCCAGCAATCTTAAAATTGTTAGTCTCCTTTGTAACCTCTTTTGTCTGACAGTCCTTTGGAAGATCTATGTAGACCGGGCCAGGTCTTCCCTCTTGCGCAATTGTAAAAGCCTTTTTGATTTTTGTGTGAATTGTGTTTGGGTCGCGAATCTGGAAATTGTGCTTTGTAATTGGCATAGTAATTCCCATCATATCAGATTCTTGAAACGCATCGTTTCCAAGAAGTGACGTTGGAACGTTTCCAGCAAGAGCAATCATTGGAACAGAATCCATGTAAGCAGTCATTATGCCAGTAACAAGGTTTGTGGCGCCCGGGCCAGATGTAGCAAGGCAAACTCCGGCTCTTCCAGTAACCTTTGCATAGCCGTCTGCCGCATGAGCTGCCGCTTGCTCGTGCCTTACCAAAATATGCCTAAGGTCATCCTTAAATTCAAGAAACTCGTCGTAAATTGGCATTACTGCCCCCCCTGGGAATCCAAAAATGTATTCAACATTTTCCTCAAGTAGAGCCCTGATTATTGCCTCGCTTCCTTTCACTTTCCAACCTCTCCTTCTTTTGTAAGTGCTTTGTTAATTCCCTTAATTAATGCATTGGCACTGGCCATTATAACATCCTCATTAATTGCCTCGGCCTTGTGAACCTTTCCGCCGCCGTTTGCAATCTTTACCACTACATCAGCCAATGCATCGGTTCCGCCAGTAATTGCCTTAAGATTGTATTCCTTCAGTGAAACCTTTGTTGGAGCAACTGACTGCAGGGCATTTGATACAGCATCAACTGGCCCAACGCCAGTTCCCTTGGCCTCAACTACCTTTCCGTCAATTAAGAGTGAGAGATGTGCAGTTGGAGTGATTTTGTTGCCTGTTTCAATCCTGAGTTCTTTTAGAACAACGCGAGTTTCCTCTTTTTTCAACTGGTTTGTAACATCCTCTGCAATTGCCACAATGTCCTCGTCAAGAACAGTTTTTTGCTTATCTGCAAGATCCTTAATTTTTTTAGAAACCTGCTGCAACTGTTTTTCATTAAGATTAAATCCCATTTCCTCAAGCACCTGCTTTGTAGCATGCCTTCCAGAATGCTTTCCTAAAACAAACGCTGTTTTCTTTCCAACCATTTCAGGGCACATTATTTCATAAGTTTCCCTGTTTGCAAGAAGCCCGTGCTGGTGAATTCCAGACTCATGTGCAAAAGCGTTCTCTCCAACAATTGCCTTGTTCCTCTGAACCGAAATTCCTGTGAAGTTGCTAACCATTTGGCTTGTTGGAAAAAGTTCCTTTAGAGTTATACTGGTCTCTGCGTCAAAGAAAGACTTTCTTGTTTCAAGATTCATAACAATTTCCTCAAGGGACGCGTTTCCAGCTCGCTCGCCAAGCCCATTAATTGTACACTCAACTTGAGTGGCCCCGTTTCTTACGGCCTCCAAGCTGTTTGAAACGGCCAACCCAAGATCGTTGTGGCAGTGAACACTAATTGTAACATCTTCAATTCCTTGAACGTTTTTCTTAATTGACGAAATTAACTGGCCAAATTCTGAAGGCTGGGAATAACCAACTGTGTCAGGAATGTTAAGAGTTGTTGCCCCCGCAGCAATTACTTCGTCCAAAACCTGGAAAAGAAATTTTGGGTCTGAACGCGATGCATCCATTGGAGAAAACTCAACATCGCTGCAATAGCTTTTAGCAAGTTTAACTGCTGCAACACTCATTTCAAGAGCCTCCTTTCTGGTTTTTTTAAACTGTTCTTTAATGTGAATATCGGATGTAGCCATAAATGTGTGAATTCTTGGCCTTTTAGCATTTTGAACAGCTTCCCAGGCCCGAATAATATCCTTGTCAATTGCCCTTGAAAGGCCTGCAATAATTGGGCCCTTAATTGTTTCAGAAATCTCTTTAACGGCCTTGAAATCGTCTTCGCTTGCAATTGGAAAGCCTGCTTCAATTACGTCAACGCCGAGTTTTTCAAGTTGCTTTGCAATCAGCATTTTCTCTCGATGAGTAAGCGTTGCACCAGGGCTTTGTTCCCCGTCACGAAGAGTTGTGTCAAAAATTTTTATTTTCTTCATTCAAACACCTTCAACCTAAAGACTTTTAAGCTTTCCAAAAACGCACTTCCCAAAAAATTGTTACAGCTAGGAAGTGCTTATCCTAGCAATACAAGAAGCAGAACCAAAACGGCCTCTAAGCAAATTAAGCCCTTGGCACCAACAATTTCAGTTTGCTTCATTTGAATCACTTTAAATAATATTAATTATATCGCTTAAGGAGTTTAAAAAGTTTTCTGTTTTGCCAAATTGGGGGTCACTTTACGAAATCAAGCCATTTCTCGTACTCAGGGGCTTTCCCGTGAATTGACTCATAATACTTTGCCTGAAGCTTTTTAGTAATTGGCCCTGGCTTGCCTTCTCCAATCTTTTTCCCGTCAACTTCTCTTATTGGAGTAACCTCTGCGGCGGTCCCCGTTAGGAATGCTTCGTCTGCAGCGTAAAGCTTGTCCTTGTTAAACAGCCTTTCTTCAACCTTTACCTCAAAGTCAAGAGCAATTTGCATAATGCTGTCTCGCGTTATTCCCTTCAGCGTGTTATCAGTTGGAGGGGTAATCAAAACGTTGTCTTTTACAATGAAGAGGTTTTCTCCAGTACACTCGGCAACATTTCCCTTAATGTCTAAAAGAATTGCTTCCTCAAAACCTGTTTCAACTGCATCAACCTTTGCAAGAATGCTGTTAACATAATTTCCATTAACCTTGGCATTGGTTGGCATGACGTTTGTTGGAGGCCTAATCCAAGGCGAAATCTTCATTCGAATTCCGTTCTTAATTCCTTCTTCTCCAAGGTACGCTCCCCAAGGCCACGCAGCAATTGAAACATCAACCTTTGCCCCAATTGGATTCAGGCCCATTTGGCCATAGCCATAGTATGCAATTGGACGAATGTAACACTCTGTAAGGCCGTTTTTGGCAATAAGTTCAAGTGTAAGGTCGTAGAGCTCTTGGCGCTTGAACGGAATCTTTAATCCAAAAACTTCTGCCGAATAATAAAGCCTTTTCATGTGGTCATTTAGCCTAAAAACCGCCGGCCCTTTTTCAGTATCGTAACAACGAATTCCCTCAAAGACCCCTCCGCCGTAGTGCAGAGCATGCGAGAGAACGTGAACCTTTGCATCAGCCCACTTAACAAATTTGCCGTTTAACCAAATCCACTCAACTTCTTCCATAAAAACACCCTTTAACGCAGTTTTGCATTAGTGCCCCTGTGACGCCTTGCATTTGACTTTCTGGAAAGTCTCTTTAAGCGCTTGATCATAGTATCAGCATTGTCTATTACATAACCCGATCCACGGGAACGACTAACAACCTTTGAACCAGGTAGTACATGCTGTGGAACCTGAGTCAACCTTGTTCCAATTCGATTCTGCACTCTTGCAGTAGTAACTTTTGGCGCGACCCCTTTTTTCCTTCTCTTCCTTTTAGCACCCTTTGTACGACGCAGATCCTTAGCAGCCTTAGCAGCCGCTGTTGCACCATGTTTTCTTCCCATTTCAAATCATACCCAAACCAAAATCGTTCTTCACTAAATTCAAGCACTTTGCTGTTTTTAATTATAATTCCTTTGCCCTAAAAAGCCTTTGCTTTTTCGCGGCTTTACTTGTACAAATTGTTCTCCTTAATGTACTTCAAAACAACGTCTTGAACAAGACCTGACACGTCTTCTCCCCTAACCAGCTTTTCTCTAACAACAGTGCTGCTTAAATCAATCTCTTTTGCACTAACGTGAATTGGAAAACTTGCTTCAACAAGAGAATTTTTGTTAGACTCTGTTCCAGGAACCGGGAACAAAATCAGCCTGGCCTCTTTAAGAATTTTCTCAGGGTTCTTCCAGGACTCAAACTCTGGAATTAAATCCGTTCCCATTAACCAAAAGTAATCGTTCTCAGGGAACAGTTCCTTTACCTTTAAAATTGTGTCAATTGTATAAGTTGGAT
>JASLNX010000026.1 GCA_030745815.1 archaeon | reverse complement strand
AGATTATCTGATTAAATGTTTGACGTTGTAAGTATTGGAAACGCAACCCAAGATGTTTTCATTGAAATTCCTGGGAAAAAAAACAAGGGCTGCATAATTCTCCCCTGTGGAAGTAAGCAAGAAGCAAAAAGCATCTTTTATGCAACAGGCGGCGGCGCAACAAACTCAGCTGTTTCATTTTCACGACTTGGTCTTAAAACCGGAATCTTAGCAGCTCTTGGAAAAGATGAAACTGCAGAAACAATTCTAAAAGAACTTAAGAGAGAAAAAATTGATGTTTCTTTAATTGTAAAGCTTCCAAAATTTAACACGGCTTACAGCGCAATAGTTACAGGAAAAGGGTATGACCGGATAATTTTTACCTACGGCGGAGCAACAACCCACTTGAAAAAAGAAAGCCACATTAATTGGAGAAAACTTGGAAAAGCAAAGTGGTTTTATGTAAGCAGCTTTCACAGCAAAGCGTCACTTCTTAGAAAGATTTTTTCGTTTGCAAAAAAGAAGGGAGTAAAGATTGCTTGGACCCCGGGAAAGAGCGAGATAGCTCAAGGGTTAAAAAAACTGGGGCCGCTTCTTAAAAAAGCAGACCTTGTTTTCTTGAACGGGGAAGAGGCAAAACTTTTAACCAAAAAGAAAGGAGCCGTAGACATGCTTAAGGCATTGCAAAAGTTTGGACCAACCACAGTAATAACTCTTGGGTCAAAAGGAAGCAAGGCCTTTGATGGGGAAAAAATTTACACTGAAAAAACAAGAAAGATAAGAGTAAAGGATTCAACAGGCGCAGGAGACGCTTTTAACTCAGGATTTTTAACCGCAATAATTCGAGGAAAAGGAATTGGCAAAGCGCTTACCCTTGGAACAAGAAATGCTGAAGCTGTTCTTGTTGAAATGGGAGCAAAAAACAATCTTCTTACTAAAAAAAGAGCAAAGAAGTATACATAACTTATTGTTTTACACAAACTGCTCGTAGGTTGAGTGATTGAATTTGTAGAGCAAGCGCTTTATTTTTGCGCCTCCGAAAGAGTACTTTTGCAAAACGTCTTCTCGTTCTCCACTAAACTCGTTAAAATCGTGGCCTTGGCTTGGGTCAAGCAAAGTAAACTTTTCTTTTGATTCAGTAACAACAACTGCGTGGGTTTTAAGATTGTCCAACTCGCACACTAAAATTACTGCATTTTCGTCTTCAAGCGCAAGAAGCAAGGAACATAGAAAAACTGCTAAGTCTTCATCATCAGAAACGTGAGATAAGAAAATCTCTTTTGGAGAAAGCCAGTAGTTAAGATTGAGCCCTGGGTCAACAAACTTTATTTCACTAGTTACAAATTCAAAAACCTTTTTTGCGGTTTCAATGTAATCCTTTTCAAAATTGTAGTTTTCAGGCTTTAAATCAGTTAAAATGGACTGAATTGTTAAGTCCTCACCATTAACCAAGCCCTTTATTTCACCAATTGTGCGCTTTTCGTGTTCATTAATTAGATCGCTGTATTTTTGAAGAAGCATTTTGTAAAGCTTTAGCTGAACCTCTTTTCTACCCTCTGGTGACGGCATTTATACTAAATAGGCTGAAAATCGCTTTAAAGATATGTGTTTGGCAAGGCGGGTGGCGCGCCAGCACTATTTGGAATAAGCAGCTATATTGTAGGCGTTCTATCCTCACAAACAGCTGACTTAAACATTACTCCTGAGCAAATGGCAGAGTACAGCGCAAAAAACCCAATACTTGGGTTAATCGGAATTTCAGAAAGCGCAATAACAGAAGACTTTGTTGTACTGTTTTCCAGGGTTGCTCTGTTTGTGACCTGCATTTTTGCCTCGCTAACGCTTGGCGTGATAACAAATGGTAAAGAAACGCGTGGCGTGAAATATATTCCCATAATGCTAGCGGTAGCTTTCGCCCTATTCTTTATTGTAAGAACGCTTGTACAGCAAGCGTTTGGAAATATTTCATTATAATTAATGAAACTTGTTGTAGAAAGCTCTCGCTAGAGTGTTTTAAAAAAAAGAAAAAGAAGGGGAAAATCAATGATGTTAGATTGTTCCCGAACAATTTACTGTAACACTTGCAGATAATCCGCCAGCAGTTGTGTAACCCACAGTTGCTGTTCCACCTGTAAACGATCCTGTTCCAGATGCGGCAGCGTCAAGAGTTGTCACAATGAATGTTCCACCGTTTGTTATGGTTCCTGCAGTACACTCGGCTACTCCTGAACTATCTGTAATATAGGTTCCGTCAACTGCAGCAGCTCCAACACAGTCTGCAACAAGTACAACTGATCCGCCTGTAGCGTTCTGTAGTGTGAATCCTACTCCATCAGTACCTGGATTGAACGATGTTTCCTTGAGAACCATCTGTGGACTTCCACTCTGGCAAATTACTCCGCCACTAGTGCTACTAGTTGGAATGTGCTCTTCAGTTACAATGATAAGTACACCAATTACGATTGCGATTACAATCAATGCCCAGCCGTAAGTCATTAGGTACTCAAGTGCTGATTGTCCTTTATTATCCATCACGTTTCCCTCCTTTTAGTTTTTTCGTTAAGACCCCAACAATGATAAGTGTTAATTGCTAGGCAATTCTACTATATAACCCTGTTTCTGCTTTAAAAAGGTTTCTGTAAAATCAGCTACCATAAGGTAAGAAAGGCTATTTTCTGAATTTTTTTCTAAGAGCAGCCTCAACAGCCTTTGGAACAAAGCAATCAAGCTTTCCACCAAGAGACGCAACCTCTTTTACTACACTACTGTTAAGATAAAAGTATTTGGCCGAAGTCATAATAAAAACAGTTTCAGTACTTCCTGCAAGTTTTCGATTAACAATAGCATGCTGGAATTCACGCTCAAAATCTGAAAGCTCACGAAGCCCTCGCAAAATAACTTTGCACCTTTTCTTTTTGGCATAATCAACTAAAAGAGTGTTAAAGGAATCAACCTCTACTCTTGGATATTTCTTAAAAGCCTCTTTTGCAAGAACAAGCCTTTCCTTCATAGAAAACAATGGCTTTTTTTTCTGGTTTGTTGTAATAGCAACAATCACCTTGTCAAAAAGCTTTGTGCCCCTTTCAACCACATCCAAGTGACCCAAAGTAATTGGATCAAATGTTCCAGGATAGATTGCAATTCGTTTACCCATTTAACTCACTAATAATTTTTTCAGCCTGCTTTAGTGCGGCCTCAATATCGCTGTTATTATCTATTACAAAATCGGCTTTTTTAACCTTTTCATCGCTTGAAAGCTGTGAATCAATTCTTGCAATTGCATCTTCCCTACTAAGGCCTTGCTTTGCCAACCTTTCAATCTGTTTCTCGCGCGTTGAGTGCACCACAATAATCTTATCAAACATTCCTGAAAGGCCAGCCTCAAACAAAAGAGGAATCTCAACAACCACTATCCCCTGGTTTTTGGCAGCAAGCTTTGAAAAAGTTTTTTTTATTTCTGACACAACCAGCGGATGAAGAATCTCTTCGAGCTCCCGCTTCATCTTTTCAGAAGAAAAAGCCACTGACGCGATTTCCTTTCGATCAAATGTTCCAAACAGAGACGAAATCTTTTCCTGCACCTCAGGCTCCTTGTACAACGAGTCGACTATTTTGTCTGCGTCAACTGTTGCAATGTCGTTGCTCTTGAAGAATTTTAGCAAGGTACTCTTGCCTGAAGCGATGTTTCCAGTCAAAGCGAGAGTGATCATCACAATAGATAAGGATTAAAATGTTTTTTAATAAGAATTATTTTGAAAACAGAGAAAACAGCGACTCACAAAAAAAACTAAAGGACTAACAGTGGATCTGGAAAAGAATTGTGTGAAAAAAATTAGCTCAGCTAACTTACATTTATGTCAGAAAAATTGATTCAGTTCCTGGGAACCTTCCCGCCAAGAGAGTGCGGCATCGCTACCTTCTCAACTGATTTAGTGAACTGTGTTCAAAAAGCAGCTAGAAACGAATTCAGCTGCAGAGTAGCTGCAATGAACGCCAACAGCTGCTCAACATACAACTATCCAAAAATTGTGAACCTGCAAATTGACGAAGACGAACTTGAAACATATATTGAAGCCGCCGAGTACATTAACAAAAATAAAAAAATAAAAGCGGTTTGCATTCAGCACGAATTCGGAATCTTCGGAGGAGACATGGGGGCATACATCCTTCCATTTTTAGACGAACTAAAAAAACCGGTTATTACAACCTTTCACTCTGTTCTTCCAGGAGACCCCTTGCCAGAAAAACGCAGAGTGCACATTGTAAAAAGAATTTGCGAAAACAGTGATCGGGTTATTGTAATAAGTGGATTTGGAAAAGACATACTGCAAGAAAAATATGGAATTGACGAAAGTAAGATTGTTCCAATTCCACACGGTGTACCAAGCATGCCTTTTAGAAACCAAAAAAATGCCAAGAAAACACTTGGGTTAGAGGGAAAAACTATAATAAGTACCTTTGGACTTATGAGCAAAAGAAAAGGCCTGCAGTATGTAATAAAGGCCATGCCACACATAGTTGAAAAGCACCCTGAAGTATTGTATATTGGAATTGGAGAAACGCACCCTGTTGTAAGAAAGCACGAGGGAGAAACCTACAGGCAAAAGCTTTCAGCCCTTGTTAAAAAACTTGGACTGCGAAACAATGTAAGGTTCTACAACAAGTTCCTGCCCTTAAAAGAACTCTGCACATACCTTGAAGCCACAGACATTTATGTAACACCTTACTACGACCCACAGCAAATAAGCAGTGGAACACTTGCCTACGCAATTGGCGCAGGCAAAGCATGCATTTCAACACCTTACCTTTACGCACAAGACGCATTACGAGATGACAGGGGTGTTTTTGTAAAATACAAAGCTCCAAAAGACATTGCAAACAAAGTAAACATGCTAATTGAAGATCCTGCAACAAGAAAAAGACTTGAACACAATGCATATGCCTACAGCAGAGGCTGGCAATGGAATAAAATTGGAAAAGCCTACCTGAATTTGTTCAATGAAATAACCGGTTAAAAAACCTAAGTTTTAGCCAAAAAATCGTTCACTTTTTTAACAACCAACACTTTTATGCATCAACTGTAGTATATTAGCCGGTGTGGTTGGGGGCTTGTGGTTGTTGCCATTTGGCAACTAAAATGAGTTTCTTGGAACTCTAACCCAAGTAACAATCACACCACTTTTTATTCAAATTCCTACCCAAAATTATAAAGCCTTTAAATAGTTAAATGCCTCTTTATATTATTCAAAAACGGTTGATTTTAACATGCCTAAACCAAAAGAAACTGCACAAACCAGTAAAACAGTAACTCCAATCATACAAGACAGAGTAAAAACAGGCATTCCAGGGCTTGACGAAATTGTTGATGGTGGGATTCCAAGAAACAATTTAGTAGTAATAAGTGGAGATCCAGGAAGCGGAAAAACTATTCTCTGCATTGAATTCCTGTACAAGGGAGCAAGGGATTTTAACGAACCAGGCGTATTTCTCTCACTTGAAGAAAGCAAAGAAGACGTTATTACCGCTGGAAAGCTCTTTGGTTGGGACCTGCAAGCTCTAATAGACGAACAAAAACTTAGTATAATAACAGTTGAACTGTACGATTTTGACAAGCTAAAAAACACAATAGAAGATGCTATTCAAAGAATTGGTGCAAAACGCCTAGTTATAGACCCAGGGGTTGTTTTCAGACTTTACTTTGAAAGAGAACTTGATGCAAAAAAAAGGATTCTTGGACTTGGAAGAATGCTCAAAAAAAGCGGCTGCACTGCAGTAATCACAAACGAAATTTCGCTGGAAAAAGCAAGCAGTTTATTTGGGCTAGAAGAATACGTTGCAGACGGAGTAATACTGCTTTACCACACAAAATTAGAAGACCGATTTGTTAGAAGCGTTGGAGTTCTCAAGATGCGGGGTACAAAAATAAGCGAAAAAATGCACCCGGTAGCTATTTCAAAGGATGGCTTGAAAATTCTTGCAAAAGCAGAACTTTTCGAGGATGTTTAAAATGCCGCAAGATAAAGCCGGTGCGGCAAAGGGAACAAACGCATCTGAACTTAGCCAAAAAGAGCTTGAAGATCTACTAAGCCCAGAGAGGGGAATTTGACTTAAGATACAGGGCGCATTAGACAGTCTTCCAACAGATTTTTCGGTTGCAGTAATTGAAAATGACTCAGCCTACGCAAAGCTCAACCTAGAAGTTATAAAGTATGTTGTAGCAAAGAAGAAAAAATTAGTATATCTAACCGTTAACAAAAACGTTTCAGACCTACTTGAACTCCTAAAAGAAGAAAAGATCCCTGCAGATGAGCTGATCTTTATAGGCGCAATAACTGGAATGTCCGGCGGAAAAGAGATTAAGGGCGCAAATTATCATTACATAGACTCTCCAAGAAACTTAACTGGTGTAATAATAAAACTTGACGAAATTATGGAAAAGTTGTCAAACGAAGAAAATTATCTTGTACTAGACTCCATTACCACCCTATTAATTTACAATAAAGAAAGTTCAGTTGAAAAGCTGGTTCACACCCTTTCATCAAGAATGAAGCCGTGGAATGCTCACGGAATATTTATCCTAATGGAGCCCACAAAAGAACAAATTAAGAACACCATTACACAATTCTCTGACAGTTTCACAAAAGTGTAACTACTTTTGAAGAGAAATCTTTCCAAGATTCATCTTGTTCAAAAGAGACTCAACCGCCTGTACAGCCTCATCAATTTCAATATTTTCCCGTTCAACATTTGCATTCAAAGAAACAATTGACTTTTCAGTTTTTTCAACAAGGTCCTTGCCGCCGTCAGCTCCTCTTTCAAGAGAAGACAGTTCCGACGACACAGAATTGTCCCTGGTGGCCTTTTCAACAGCCTGCAATTTTAAATCAATCTCGTTGAACTTTAAAAAAACTCTTGAAAAGAAGTTAAACGCAAGGTGCTCTTGAATTGTAGCCAACTTCTTCTCACGTTCTTTTTCCTTTAGTTCAACTGCTCCGGATTCAATTGCCTTTCTAAGTTCAAGCAACAACTTTTTCACCAGTTCCCCTTCTGGATCCAATTTAAACAACTGAAGCGGATTTTGTTCAAGCTGATTAAGAATTGGCACAAGCGCCCGCGGCAAAACATATCGCCCGCTGGAAACTGATCTTGAAAGCCTTTTAAGCGGCCTATCAATTGATGAGATAAGTGAAACAATTTCTGTTTTTGCCTCCTGCTTTTCTCTCAAAAGCAAGGCCTTTTCCTCCTGCAACGAACCAAGCTTTTTGAATTCAGGTGACTCCTTAAATCCAGCTAAACTGGAAAGAAGCTTTTTAGAATTTACTTTTGCCCCTTCAAGGACCTTCTCAGCAGTCTCAATTTCCTTCTCAAGCAAAAGAACCGCTGCCTTTTTTTCATCAACAAGTTTTAGCTGCTGTTTTAAATCCTGCTCTAAAAACAGCTGAGAAAATTCCTCAAGCTTTTTTTCAAGCGAAGAAAATGCCTTACTTAACTCACTAAGGCTCTTTCCAAGATTCTTCATGGCCTCCTTAAGGTAAATTCCAGTGTAAGCAATGCTTTTTCCACTGTGAGTTATTTCAGAATGCAAAAGCCCTTTTGCCTCTTCACAATATTTTTTTACCTCAACAATATCACTGGTTGCCGGCGGCTGAATCCTTTCAATTAAGGAACTAATTCTTGAAATTGCCTGGCCCCTAGATGTTTTGACAATCTTCTTCAGTTTAATATTTTCACAATCAAGAGGCTGGGCCTCAAGCTCTTTAAGCAGTATACTGACCTCTTTTAGTAGGTGCTTTATTTCACTAAGAATGCTTGCAATTGCCGTTTCAAGCTCAGGGCGCTTTTTGCTCAAATTCTTTTCAACAAAGTCTGGAACCTCTTCAATTAACAAATCTATTTCCTGCGGTTTAGCAGGACCGAAAAGTTTCCCAAAGAGCCCCATACCAAAATTTAGTGCGATTAGTGATTTAAAGCAATTGGATTAGTGGAAAGGAACTCTCTAAAAGCGTTTAAAAAACCAAAGCTGCAAAACCTTATTGGCGAGAGAATGATTGATTTTGACAAAATGATTGACAACCACATTGCAAGAGACCACCGGGCCAAAACCCATGGCAGATACTACCCAAGCGAAATTGGAAGCTGCATTAGAAAAGTTTGGTACAGCTACAAGCACCCACAGGAAGTAAAACCTGATCTTGCAAAGATTTTTGAACTTGGAAACATAATGCACGATTTTGTAGTGGACGTATTAAAAAGCGACAAAAATCACGAAGTAGAACTTCTGAAAAGTGAGTTTCCACTAAAAATTCAGGGAGACGACTTTCTTGTTTCAGGAAGAGTGGACGATTTAATTCTTGTAAAAGAAAGCGGAAAAAGCTGGGTAGTTGAAGTAAAAAGCACAAAAAGCGTTGACTATGTAAACAAGGCCAGTTCAACCCACTTAATGCAATTACAACTTTACATGCACGCAACAGGAATTCACAATGGAATGATGCTCTACGTTGACAAAACAAACTTGAAGAGCAAGATTTTTCCAGTAGAATACAGTGAAGAAAAGGCAAAAGAAATAATGGAGCGGTTTGGACAACTTCACAAACTCTTAACACAAGGCCTTTTACCAATTGCCGAAGCAAGAAAAAGTAACGACATGAACTGGATGTGTCGATTCTGCGAATACAACGAAAAATGTGAAAAGAACGAATTGTAAGTGATTAAATGCCAGCACCCAAACCAAAGCCAGGGCCAAAGTTTAAGGGGAAAAAATTACAGGGCAAAATTAACGCAAGAATGAAGCGCCTTGACAAAAGCCAAAAAACAGCAACAAAGTTAATGGGAGTTGGATTTGGCACAACCGCGGCATTTGACCCGCACATTGGGATTCCAATCGCAGCAGTAGGCGTTGGATTTGGATTGCACGAAGCTGTTGGCAGAAACGCCCTTAGAAGAAAACTTCTCAAACACCCAAAAGCAGCAGCACTAATGGCTCAAAGATTCAAGGGAACAGAATACGAAGCTTTTTTTAGAGACATAGCAAATAAAGCAAAACCGCTTAAGGAAAATAAATCTGCCGGGTGGAAAATTGCCCAAGCAAGGAAAAAAGACCGCACTAAAAAGAAAAGAAGACCTAGTGTGGCCCCTGGAAAATTTCGCACACCAGGAAGGGCGCAAGCTGAATTAAAAGGAAAAAAATAGAAAGAAAAAGAAGGAGTTACTTCTTCTGCTTAATTGCTGCCTGCGCAGCCGCCAACCTTGCAATTGGAACCCTGAAAGGAGAACAGCTTACTTCGTTTAAGCCAATTTTGTGGCAGAACTCAACACTTCTTGGTTCTCCGCCGTGCTCTCCGCAAATTCCAATTTCAATCTTTGGATTGGTCTTTCTGGCGTTATCAACACAAAACTTCATTAGCTTTCCAACACCTGTTTGGTCAATACTTTGGAAGGGATCCACTTCATACACTCCCATTTGCGTGTAATGAAGCAAAAACTTTCCTGCATCATCCCTTGAAAAACCACAAGTCATTTGTGTTAAATCGTTTGTTCCAAAGGAAAGAAAATCTGCTTCCTCAGCAATCTCATCAGCTGTAAGAGCAGCTCTTGGAACCTCAATCATTGTTCCAATTCTGTACTCAATTTTTCCCTCGGCGCCTGTTTCCGCCGCAATCTTTTTGGTTAAAGCCTTTATTTTCAAAAACTCTTCCTTTTTGCCAACCAACGGAACTTCAATTTCGGGTAAAGGGCTCTTTCCAGCAGCCTGAACTTCAAGAGCGGCTTCAAAGATTGCCCTAACCTGCATTTCGTTAATTTCCGGATAGACAACTCCAAGGCGACAACCCCTAAATCCAAGCATTGGATTAAACTCGTGGAGTTCAGCAATCTTTTCGCGAAGCTTTTCCTCTGAAACATTCATGTCGGCTGCAAGCTCTTTAATGTCCTTGTCTTCTTTTGGCAGGAACTCGTGCAGTGGCGGGTCCAAAAGCCTAATTATTACAGGCAGACCGTCCATTGCCTCAAAAATTCCCTTAAAATCCTCTTTTTGGAATGGAAGGATCTTGTCTAATGCCTTTCTTCGGCCTTCCTCTTCCTCTGCAAGAATCATTTCCCTAACTGCCTTAATTCTCTCAGCCTCAAAGAACATGTGTTCAGTTCTGCAAAGGCCGATTCCCTCAGCTCCAAAGTCGCGCGCAAGCTTTGCGTCCTTTGGATTGTCAGCGTTTGTTTTAACCTTCATTGTTCTAAAAGAGTCTGCCCAGCCCATTAAGGTTGCAAAGTCTCCTCCGAGTTTTGGTTCAACAAGAGGAATTTCTCCCTTGAAAACCTTTCCAAGTCCACCGTCAAGAGAAATAATGTCAAACTCTTTGAATGTTTCACCGGCCTTTGTTTTCATCTCGCCAGCCTTTTCATTAATTGAAATTTCTCCAGCCCCTGCAACACAAGGCTTTCCCATTCCTCTGGCAACAACTGCTGCGTGAGAAGTTGCGCCGCCTCTTGCAGTTAAAATTCCCTGCGCAGCATGCATTCCTTCAATGTCCTCTGGCGAGGTCTCAACCCTTACAAGAACAAGCTTTTCGTTTGAGTCTGCGTCCTTTAATTCCTTCGCCTT
>JASLNX010000025.1 GCA_030745815.1 archaeon | reverse complement strand
TCCCCATAGGTCTTCAAGCATTACTCTTTGGTAGCTTACATCGTTTCCGCCAAACGGAGTTCTGTATCTTACTTCAGCGGTTGCGCGCACATTACTTCTGTAATATGCTGCTGAGGCAGTCATTCTAAGCCCTTGGATTGTTTGGAATGGAAGGTCTCCTATTCCTTGGCATAACTGTTTTCTGTACTGGAGGTTTGGTCTTACTTCGTATTCAATTGTTTGAATGGTTTTGCCTTCGTCTCCGCCTTCTTTGTTCTCTCCAACAATATATATTGAGTCTACAAGTGGGCATTCTCCTTCAAATCCTCTCATTGAACTGCCCTGTCCAATCATTCCTTGGCCGTACTGTCCACCATATGCTCCTTGGCCTGATCCAATCATTCCACCGCCGCTACCGCCTTGTGGGTAGTACATTCCCTGGTTTTGGGTGCCTTGTTGGTAATTGTAAGATCCTGAACCGTACCTGCCATTAGCCTGATAGTTTACTTGGCCTTGGTTACCGTATTGACCATATTGGCTACCGTACTGGCCTGATTGGGCTGCGTATTGGTTTGGAACAGTTCCGCTTGCTCCGCCTGAAATCATTCCGCCGCCTTCTGCGAACAAGAGTACTGGTCCTTGTGTTTCTGGGATTGTCGCCATGTTAAATGTGTTCATTGGCTGTCCTGGTAACTGGCATCTAAATTTAATTACTCTGTCTGTTTTTTCAAGAAGAACTCCTGCGTCGTAGCAGTAATTGTATATTTTGGCTGCCACTGGCTTTCCTAGGAAGTTGTTTAGTGCAATTTTTGTTGGAGATAGTTTTATGCAGTCTTCGTCTATTTCGTCAGGGCGCTTTACTACAACGTTCACTGTTTTAATTTGTGTAAACTTGTCTTTACTTCCCTCTGCTCTTGCCTTTACCTTTACTGAATACCTGCCCATTCTGTAGCCAGCTTCAATTTCAACGTCTTCACTGTCTTGTGGTTCAAGCGATAACTTTGCTTCTTCCACCTTAATCATTGAGTCTGCTTCAAGGTCTATTTCAACAGGGATTGTACAAGTGTTTTCAATTCTAAATGAGTTCTCGCCCAGGCCGTATTTCCAGGATAGCTCTTGTCTTGTGTCAAAGTAGTTTGTTCTATAAGGTGAATTAAAGTTCCCGTTTGGATACATGCTTCTGCCTGCATAGCTTCCGCCCCCATAGATTCCTTGCCCTGGGAATCCTCCAATACCTGACCCTTGCCCTACAAATCCTCCGCCTCCGTAGGATCCTTGTCCTTGGAAGCCGTATGGGTTGTAGTTTTGTCTGCCGTACCTGCCGTTTCCAATGTTAAATGGCATTGTTTGAATTTCCATTGGTTCTGGAGCAATTACTTTTACGCATTTTGTCAAATCGCTTATGAAAATGTGTGTTGGAATTGTTGACTCAATTGCTTCTTCGCCACTTGTTGTAAGGTTAATTGCCTTAAACACCATGTCAAATTCGCCTTCTTCGCTGTCTATTTCTGCTGTTGGCGTGAACACAATGTCTATACTTCCGTCAAATCCGGCTGGAATGCTTGGGGCTATTAATTCAAAGTCTTCACCAAAGGCTACTAATTCTGCATTTGGCAGGTCGCTTCTTTCCACTTTAAATGTCCCAAGCTCGTTCTTTTCTTTGCCTGAAATTTTTACCTGCAGGTTTCTGAGAAGTACTTCTTCTGCGTCAACCTTGCACTGGTTTTTAATTTCAAGTTCAAGTGTTTTCGATGCGTCACTGCTTGTTATTATTTCCCATTCAACAGGGTTTATTTCAAGGCATTCTGCGTTGTCAACGGTTTCACCTAGTCCAATTCTTATTTCCATTGGAACAACGGTTACAAAGGTTCGATCAATGCCTGTTACTTTGGTGTAGAATGTTATTGCCCCGCTAAGGGTTTCAGGCTTTTCAATTAGCTTTCCTTTGTCTGTTAGTTTTATTGTAATAAATAAGTTTGAGTCGGTGTTAAGTGGTACATCTCTTTCAATTTCTCCGTCAAACGAGAAGTCAATAAGTTCTTTGAAGTCTTTACTTATTTTTGCCTCTGTTAGTTTGAGGTCTGCAACAGTTAAGTTGCTTAAGAGCAATCCAAATTCGTGCTCTGAAA
>JASLNX010000024.1 GCA_030745815.1 archaeon | reverse complement strand
TGGACAGATAGTTGTTGACCCGGTTGGAGTGTTTTGGAGCATGCGGTTCCCAAACAGGGAAACAAGAGAACTGGAACTTTTGGGAAAATGGGATTTACTGCCGCAAGGCCTGGACAATCTGAAAGTGTTTGTTCCAAAGGGAGTAAAAGATAAAGTTCCAAAGAAAACTTATGACACAACATTTAGCCTGCCACCGTCAATGCTAACAGCAGAGGATTGGTGCTTAACGTTTGGAATTGAAAGATTTTCCCCAAGCGGGCTACTGCTTGAAAAAACAATTCAAGAAGTGGAAAAGGGATACAAAACAAAAGAAGGAAAGGCCATTAAGGGAAAAGGAAAGTTTTTCTCACTTGAAAACCTAGTGGACTGTCTTGGAGACGATGCAGCGCTCACAAGTTCTGACACCGGTTACAAGCCAGACTCGTTAAGGGCTCTTAGTTCAAGATTTGACGCCGCAAAAAGCTGGGGAGTGTTTGATTCAAGAGGAACTCCGTTGTCTGAACTAAGCCGAGAAAACCAGCTTACAATTATTGACACCTCGTTTTTAGAAGACAATGTTTCCGCGCTTGTTATTGGAATTCTTGCAAGAAGGGTTCTTTCAGCAAGAAAGCTTAGCACAAGAAAGGAAGCTGCAAACAGAATGAAGGAACAGTCCATGGATCAACTCTTAGAAGAAGACATTCCGCCAACATGGCTGTTTATTGATGAGGCGCACACATTAATTCCAAGTGGAAACGTTAAGACCCCTGCTTCAACTCCAATAATTGAGTACGTAAAGCAGGGAAGGCAACCAGGCTGCTCTCTTGTTTTTGCAACCCAACAGCCTTCAGCAATTGACACAAAGGTTTTGAGCCAGCTTGACACAATTATAACACACAAACTGGTGTTTGACGACGACATAAAAGCTGTTTACAAGAGAACCCCAACAATTATTCCAAAAAAGTACAAGAACAGCAATTTTATCAAGACTCTGCCGGTTGGAGTTGGATTAACTGGAGATCGGCGAGAGGAAACATCAAGGGCATTTATTATGAAAATACGGCCAAGGATGTCACAGCACGAAGGAAGGGAAGCTGAAACAGTTGAAAGAAGTTTTAAGCTAGGAAAAGACGAAGTGCTTAGGTTGGCTGTTGGAATGACTTATTCAAAGCTTGAGAGAATGGGAACACTTGAAACAACAATGATTAATGAGGCATTAAGATCCCTTAACGTAAAATACAAAAGCAATGTGTCGCTTGGTGAAGTAATTGAACAGCTTGAAAAGAAGGGCGCAATTCTTAATGCGCAAACAAGTGCTATAACACTCCCCGGAGCCGAACACGAAGAAGCTCTTGTTGAAGAAATTTCAGGAGAGGTGGAAAAAGAGATTGCAATGGAAAGCAAGGCTGTTTTGCAACCTGAACCAGTTGAATTGCTAGCGTTTCCAACAAACTTAAGCCACGAAAAAGCGGCAAAGATAATTAACAAAACGAGAAAGAAAAAGTTTTTGGGACTAATTGGAACAGAGGAAGCAATTGAAAAATTAACACTAAGGCATTTGCCAATTTACCACGTGAAATTCAACATTTTCAATGACGACAAATCGTTTCACAAAGGAGAAGTGTTTGTTGACTCTGGAACAGGAGAACTAATGCACTTTGACAAGCAACAAAAGGCCTTTGTTAAAAGCAATGGCTTTGGGTTACTTAACGGATTAAAGGAAGGCGAAATAAAAACAATGCTTGCTCTTGGAAAAGAAAAGCGAGAGTTTGCAGCGCTCTCCAAACAGATTGGGGAAAGTGAAATGATTTCAAAGCGCTTGCTTGAAGCTCTTGTAACAAAAGGTATTGCGGCAAAGGAAAAAATTGCCGAAACAAATTTTTATTTCCTGGCAAAAGAAATTGATTTGCCAAAAGATCCGCTGCACCCGCTCTTAAGAAGTCTTGAGTCATTACCTGTTTCAATGGCAGAAGCACTGTCGCTTGAAGTTGAAAAAGTTCCAAAGCAAAAGGCAGTTGAAGCCCTATCCAAACTGTGGACTAAGCTTGTTGTAACAGATGTAAAAGACGTTTATCTTCCGTTTTACGAATCAATCTTGAAACTGCCTGACGGAAAACTTAGGATGATTAGAATTGAAGCCGTTAATGGAACAGTAATTTAAGTAAGATTAAAAAGAGCCTTGCCAAGTTTTTTTGGATCATGCCTTAATAGATACTGCTTTTGCCAGAGAACCTGCTCATTTTCCTTCTCAAGCAAATCGGCTTCAACAATCTTTAACCCCTTAGGCAGTTTATCAAAATCCCGTTCAACAAGAAATGCCTTTTCCTTAACATACTTTTCAATAAGGGCTTTACTTGGCTCCTTGCTATTTAACAAAATAATGTCAAGGCTTCCTTTGCCAAGATATTTTTCAATTTGAGAAACGTGCATTGAAAGAGAAAAGTTATCAGTTTGACCAGGCTGAGTCATAATATTTGGAATGTAAACCTTCTTAGCTTTGCTTGCCCTAATTGCCTCAGGCATTCCCTTTACTAAAAGGTTTGGAAGAATTGAAGTAAAAAGGCTCCCTGGCCCAAGAACTATTAAGTCCGCTTCCTTAATTGCATCAAGAGCCTCGTCCAAAGGCGTTACCTTATTTTTTAGAAAGACCCTCTTAATTGGGCTTTTACCAGGCTCTCTTACATTAAATTCCTGCTCCACAATTTTTCCATCTTCAAGCTCAGCGCAAACATGGGTATCTTGAAGGGTTGACGGCAAAACCTTTCCCTTAATTGCAAGAATTCGGCCAGCCTCCTTAATTGCCTTTTCAAAGCTGCCGGTTGTTTTGGCAAGAACCGCAATAAACAGATTTCCAAAACTATGCCCCTCCAGACCCCCGTTTTCAAAACGATATCCAAAAAGATCAAGAAGAAGCTTCTCTGAATCGCTTAATGCAACAAGGCAGTTTCGAAGATCTCCTGGTGGAAGAATATTAAGATCTTTTCTAAGAATTCCACTGCTTCGACCGCTATCAGTAACCGTAACAATTGCAGTAAGATTTTTAGTGTGCTCTTTTAAACCACTTAAGACCATTGGAAGCCCCGTCCCACCACCAATTGCAACCACTTTAGGCTTTTTTCCTTTGCCCTGCTCAACAGAATCAATTACTTTCAAAACTTCTGAAAGCTTCTTTACTTCAAAGTCAGGGTCTTCAAAATCGTTCTTTGGTTTAAGTTTTTTAAAACGGCCATGAAGCATTCTAGCGGTAATCATCCCAAGCTTGTTTCCAATTCTTATCTCACGTTGAATCCTGTCACCAACGCTTAAAACTTCTTCAGGCTTCACTGAAAACTTTTCCAAAACGTTTTTGAAAAGCCGTTCTCTTGAAACAGGGCTCTTCTCCAAATCATGAATTAGTGTAAGATCCATTAATTTATCAAGGCCAAGAATTTCAATTTTTCTCTGCTGCCTTGCATGCAATCCGGTTGTAACAAGCACCCGCTTTATCCCTCTTTCCTCAAGCTTTTTCAGCAGGGGTGCTGTTTCTGGAAAAAGAGAAATTTCACCAACCTCGTCACTGTTGTAAGCATGAAGAGCAGAATTAATACAAGCTTCCTTTCCCTCAACTTTAAAGTCGATGCAAATCTTGTCAAACACTTCAAAAGTTGGGCCAAACTTTTTGTGAAGCTGCCTTTCCCTTTCCAAAATTTCTGAAGCGGTTGCTTGAGGAATCTTTTCAGAAAGAACCTTGGCCGCTCGCTTTCTTGCCTCTTCAACTAGCTGGCCAGAGCAATCAAACAGAGTGTCATCTAAATCAAAAATAACTAATTTAATCTTCGACATTTAAACACCTAAAAATCCAGCCTCATTTCAATTTCGCCTTTTTTCAATCCACAACGCCCGTAAAAAGGCATATTTTCGCTCTTGCAATTAAGAATTACTTTGTAACAACCCTTCTCCTTTGCCTTATCAATCAAGTGCATTATAATGCTCTTTCCAATCCCTTGCTTTCTGCACTCTGAATCAACAACAATATTTTCAATGTGACCATATGGCTTTCCGCCGTGCGAAAGATTTAACTGAACCAAAAGCATACCAGTTCCAAGAAGCTTTCCGTCCTGTTCCAAAACATAAAGGCAGTGATTCTCATCCTCAACCATTTTTTTCATAGCCGCTTTAAGTTGAGCCTGGTCAACATTTTTGTCTTCCTCACTTGGCTCGCTTAACTGATGCAGCAAATGAAGCAAGCTCTCTAAGTCCTCGTGCTTTACCTCTCTTAACACTTCCCCCAAACTTAACACCCTTTATTCAACTGTAACGCTTTTTGCCAGATTCCTCGGCTTGTCAATATCACAACCGCGCTTGTCCGCAATAAAGTAGGCAAGCAGCTGCAGCGGAAGCACTGAAAGCAATGGCTGCAGCATATCAATTGTCTTGGAAATGTAAATAACTGAGTCGGAATGGTTTTTTATTTCTTTATCATTCTCCGACGCAACCGCAATAACAATTCCACCCCTTGCTTTTATCTCCTCAATATTTGCAAGAACCTTTTCATAACTCTTGTCCTTTACAGCACCAAAAATTGCCGGCAACGAATAAACAGTGATCGATGTCGCAATAAACGTAAAATAAAACCCAATTTTGGCCCCAAAGTAAGAATTAATGGAGTTCATCACTCGAGACCCCTTCTCGCTGTGAACAGAAAAATGCTTGAACACGCTGCTTAGGCCTTCTTACTTCCACTCTCTGAAAATGTTCTTCGTTTGAATGTTGTGATGGATTGGGAAGTGATCAATTATTATCTTGGACTTGACATATAAATCAATGACGAATTCCTCGAGAAGGAGTTTCAACAAGATGTTTTGAATGTGGATGGGCTTGAAATCATCGAATTGGTTTTTCACTTCTTTGATGAATGACTCGAGGAACAGTTTCTTCTTATTATAAACTATCATTTCATCCCGATCAGCAACAATATCAAGCAAATTATGATCAATCGAGATCAACAGAATGGTTTTATTCACCCGTTTTTTCTAT
>JASLNX010000023.1 GCA_030745815.1 archaeon | reverse complement strand
TTCAACATTTAAGGCAATATCAAGCAGTTTTTTGCCTGAAACTGCGTCTTTTCTGGCCTTTTTCTGCAGTTTTCCTAGAATTTCGCCAGCTTTAATGTACTTTTTAGCCTCTTCGCTTTCCATGGTAATCATTCCTTCTTTATAATTTTATTTTGGAAAAGGGTTAAAAAACACTCTTTTTTGCTGTAATTTTAGCCAAGAAAGGCCCCTAGCTTTGATTGCTTTCCGCCGTGTATTAGGTCTTGTTTGTTGTATCCAAGTTCTCTCATAATTTTTATTACTGCTGGCATAACCTGGTTTTCAATGTAATACTCTGAGTCGTAATTTCCTTCCTTTACATACTCTTCAAGTTGGGCGCGATCGCTGATACTTTTTCCAGAGCGAGTTATTACGTAAGCAATAACACTTCCAACTTCCATTTCCTTCCCTTTTTCAATTGCTTTTTTTGCTGCTGCAACGTGCGGGCCAATTGCCGCATACTTTTCAATTGGTTTTTTGAGCTGTGTTAAAACAACAAGCTCGCTTTTTTTTGCCTTTCCGCTGCGAAGCCGATTAATTGTTTTCTTTACAATTTCAGCTGCCTTTTCAGGGTGTCCTTCTTCTAGTACCGCGGTAATAACTTGCCGCTGGGTTTCTTTTGCAACTCCTGACCAGTCCCGTCTTACATATTCAAAGCCGACAATTTTTAGCTTGTTGTTGTAGTCAATTAGGGCGTACTTTTTCTTTGCGCCTTCACCAGATTCTTTTGTTACAAATATTCCGCGTTTGAAAAATCCTTCCAATTCAAGGTTCATTACCCCTGGAAGAGATTTGTTTATTTCTTCAACAAACGTTTCAACGTCTTTTTCATTTTTTTCTTTGGGCAGCAGAAGGAACGCCGAATCTGTGTCTCCGTACAAGGCCTTGAACCCTTGCTTTTCAGCTTTTCCCAAAACCTCTTTAACATAGTGCCTGCTCCAGGCTGTAACAGCTGACGCGCATTCTCTTGAAAACCATCTGCTTCGGGCGTAACCCAGGTAACCGTAGAATGAGTTCATTAAAATTTTTAGTGCGTGCTGTCTTCCATCAAGCAGCAAA
>JASLNX010000022.1 GCA_030745815.1 archaeon | reverse complement strand
CCAAAAACAAGATCTGAACGAAAAGCATCAACCCAAAGGAAAAGAATGTTAGGTTTTTTCAAGAAATTCACCAAAAATTATTCACATTTTTATAATTTATTTTTACCAGTTGCTACTTTTGTGCACACAACTACCATTTGTTCTTTCAAATTGTTTAAACCAAAAAGACCCAAAACAGTGTCAATTTTTTTTCTAAGAAAGTAAACCCACGCCTTTTTGTTTGGGCTGGAGAAAACATCGTAGGGCAGTAAGTAAGCTTTTTCAGTGTTGAAGTTGTTTGAGCGAAGAAATTCCACAAGCTCTCTTTTGAAGTAAACCTTTTGGTGCCCAGAATATTCTTTTGGGCAAGCAGTATCAAATTTGTGAAATAATCTGTTGCTCCAAGCTTTCTTGTTTGGTGTGGACATGATCAGGGTTCCGTCCTTAGTTAAAGCATCACTACATCTTGCAAAAAAAGTTTTTGCTTGCTTTAAAGTGAAATGTTCAATTAATTCCCCTGCGATTATAAAATTAAATTTTTTCTTAAAATTCATTTGCAAAGCGTCTCCCTTGCGAACATTTTTGTCAGGAATGCTTGCAACTATGTCTAGGCCCTCTAAGTAAAATTTTCCTGAAAGAGAATATTGATACAGGTGGTCATACATTGTAGAACCAAAGCACCCAATATTCAAAACTCGGCCTTCAAGCATTTCTTTGAAGGAATCAACAAACAAACTCACTGCAAAACATCCCGGTATTTCCTTATAATAATTTGAAATGCGTTTCTTTTATTAAGCAAATTGGTGCAATGCTGGAACTAAAACCTCACTTAACAAAATTAAGTTATTCCAATTATATGAAACCTAATTTTGTTGAATAACTTCCACTCGTATCCAAATTTGTAGAAGTGATATTTCCACCTGATTTTGGCCGAAACATTCATCACGGCCTCGCCAATTTTTATGACAAGCACAGCAAGCGGGTTTCTAAAATAGTTCTCAGGATTCATTCTTTGAAAGTATTTAAAGCGCACAATTTCAGAAGCTGTCATCATCTGATCAACGTAGCTTTTATCAAGCCAGGGCTGAAAGCCTGAAGTGTAAAGTTCCCAATCTCCCCATTCTTCAAGTGTTTTTGGCATTTTAAAATCTGGAACTATCTTTCGCACCATATCAAATAAGGGAGTGTGCGGATAAACTGTTGAAATAAAGAATCCGTTTATTATTGATTCAGGATTAATTCTTTCAAACTCTTTAATTAAGTTAAGGGAGTCAATGCTTTCTGCATAAGTTTCAGTTGGAATGCCCCAAACAAAACTAATTCTTCCAATTATCCCCGAAGTCTTTAGTTTTTTAATGGCCCCCATATTCATTTCCTTAGTTGTTCCCTTTCCAATAATTTTCAAAATGCGGTTGTTCCCTGACTCTGCACCAAACGCAACAGCAAAGCAGCCGCTATCCCTCATTAGCTTCAAGAATTCATCACTGTACTTTACTAAATAGTCTGCCCTAATTGTTGACATCCATTTAATTCCAATCTTTCGCCTAATAAGCTCTTTGCAAATTGTTTCAACTCTTTTCTTGTCAATAAAAAAGTTGTCGTCGTTAAAGGCGATTACCTTAACTTTTCTAAAATTTCTGACAATGTACTCTATTTCGTCAACTACGTTCTCTGCCGACTTCAAACTGTAGGTCCAGTTGTTAAACGCCTGGTTGTAACAAAAAATGCAGTTGAAAGGGCAACCGCGGCTTGTGTTAAGTGGAAACTCAGCCATATTGTATCTGCTCATATCAATCATTTCGTA
>JASLNX010000021.1 GCA_030745815.1 archaeon | reverse complement strand
AAAACCCCGAGCGCGCTTGGAAAGATTACTGATGTTTTCTGGAGACTACCGCTGGCAAAGAGGAGCCTTAGTCCAACTCATAGCGTAGCCTGTGTTGGGAAGGATGCTGAGTCTCTTACAAATAGTCACTTGCTGGACAAGACTCCGTTTTCCAAGAATTCCCCTTACTTTAAGGCTATGAAGAAGGGTGGGAAGGTTGTTTGTTTGGGAAGTCCGCTTCACAGAAGCCTTACTTGCAACTACCTTGTTGAAGACGAATTGGGCGAAAAATTTCCTGTGAAGGTTTACAAGAACGGCCTCAAAGAGTTTGTTGTAATTGACAAACAAGGCAGGGGGCGCAAGGTAATGTTAAAGGAACACGACAAGTCGCTAGATTCAATTAGGGTTGACTGGCACCCTGAAATAGCCGACTGGTTTGAGGGAATTTTGGAAGAGAGGGGTTGCTTGAAGAAGGGAAAGATTGGCGAGGCAGTTATTAGAATTTATGGAATAAAGTGCATGGCTGATTCTTTGCGCGATTTGGCAGCTGAAGGGAAAACAATTTATCACGGATTTGGCGCTTGTACCTAGTCCTGTTTTAAAGACTTTTATGGTTGATTTTTTTAGGTGAATTTGATGGAGAAACAACTTGAAGGGAGAACTGCAATTGTCACCGGCGCAAGCCGTGGCATTGGAAAGGCCATTGCTTTTGCTCTTGCAATGCACGGTGCAAAGGTTGCTGTAAACTATTTTGAGAACAAGGAAAAGGCCGAGGAAGTCGTAAAGGAGATTGAGATCAAAGGGGGAAAGGCCATTACTGTAAAGGCAGATGTTGGCAATACTGAAGAGTGCGCTAAGATGGTTGAGCGGGTTAAGAAAGAATTTGGTTCAATTGACATTCTTGTAAACAATGCGGCAATTACAATTGATAAGACATTCAAAAACTCTACAAAAGAAGAGTGGGACAAAATAATGACTACTGACTTGGACAGTTTGTTTAATACCGTGCACCCGGTGATTAAGATAATGCTTGAGCAGGGCTCTGGGAGTATTGTAAATATTGCATCTGCAAGCGGTGAAACAGGGTTCTTTGGCCAGGTAAGTTATAGCGCGGCTAAGGCAGGGGTAATTGGGTTTACTAAAGCTCTTTCAAAGGAGGTTGCCTCCAAGGGAGTAAGGGTTAATGCTGTTAGTCCAGGGATTATTGGTGGCACGCTGATTAGTGACAAAATTCCAGAGGACTTTCAGAAAAAGTTTGTTGAAATGATTCCGTTACGCAGGCTTGGAAAGCCAGAGGAAATAGCTAGCACGGTTTTCTTCCTTGCAAGCGATTACTCAAGTTATGTTACTGGGCAGGTCTTAAGCGTAAACGGCGGGCTTGTAACCTAATTAGGGATTTAGAATTTTGTGCTTGCCTTGCCCCTCGGCAACAATTTCGTTGTTTTGGTTTAAGCAGGTTGTTTTCACAATTACGTGCTTTTTTTCCTCAATCTTTTCAATGAGTTCAGAAACAGCAGTAATCGTGTCTCCAATGTGAACTGGCTTAAGCCACTTAAGTGTCTGGCTCATCCAAATGCTTCCAGGGCCAGGCATTTTTGTTCCAACGGCCGCGCTAATTAGTGACGCGGTAAGCATTCCGTGAATAATTTTCCCCTTAAACATTGTTTTAGAGGCAAAATCTTCATCCAGGTGAATTGGGTTTGTGTCAAGGGAAATCTCAGCAAACTTCAAAACATCCTGTTCAGTAATTGTCTTTTTTACCTCTCCCTTGTCTCCGACCTTTAATTCCTTAAAACTTACCATTTCAACCAATTTCAGTCACCTTCGACTTTTGAACCACAAATGTTTATTTATATTTTAAATCATAATCTTATAAAAGAATGTTTAAATTAAATTCTTCCATTGAGTGGTATAAATGCCTAAAATAGAACTTGTAATCTGGGACCTTGACAATACCTTGTGGGACGGGACTGTTTTCTATAAGGACAAGGAAACAATTGAATTAAAGCCTGGTACAAAGGCTGCGTTAAAAGAGCTTGATAAGAGGGGCATAACCTGTGCTGTCTGCAGTAAGAATGAGTTCAAGGACGCAGAGGAAATGCTTGACAAGTTTGAGATAAAGAAGTACTTCAAGGACTTTAAGATTAGTTGGGGCAAAAAAAGCCAGGCCGTTCTCGAAATAATTGAAAAATTCAATGTTTCTCCTGAAAGAGCTCTTTTCATTGACGATGACGAATTCCAAAAGGCAGAGGTAGTGGATTTACTGCCAGGCATTAACACTCTTTCGCTTGACGATCCATTGGATGTTCTAAACGTTGAAGGGGTCATTCCGGAAAACGCAACAAACATTGACAAAGACCGCGTAATTATTCTCAAGCAGCAGCGTGACCGCGAAAAGGAAGAGAAATGCGTTGGCAACTACAAAAAGTTCCTGCACGATTGCAATATCCAAATGCGGGTTCGCCAATGCGGTGAAAAGGATTTAGACCGGGTTGTTCAGT
>JASLNX010000020.1 GCA_030745815.1 archaeon | reverse complement strand
AGTAAAAACAATCTTTCCAACAGCCGCTCCTGGAGACGCATTAATTCCAGACGCAAAAGCCTCTGCCTTTCCCAAAGCGTCCTGGTCAAACTGCTTGTGCAGCAGCTGATTAAGCTGCTCTGGCTTAACGTTTAAAACTGCCCTTTCCTTTGAAATAAGGCCCTCTTCTTCCATGTCAACAGCAATTTTTACAGCAGCCTGAGCTGTTCTCTTACCGTTTCTTGTTTGAAGCAGGAAAAGCTTCTTGTTTTCAATAGTAAACTCAAAGTCCTGCAAGTCCTTGTAGTGCTTTTCAAGTTTTTCGTAAACTCCCAAAAGCTCTTCGTAAACCTCTGGCAAAACCTCTTTTAGAGAGTCAACAGGCTTTGGGGTTCTGATTCCAGCAACAACGTCTTCTCCCTGAGCATTAATTAAATACTCCCCATAGTGCTCTTTTTCACCGGTTGCAGGATTTCTAGTAAAAGAAACTCCTGTTCCAGATGTTTCACCCATATTTCCAAAAACCATTGCCTGAATATTTACGCCAGTTCCTGCATCGCCTCTCAAATTATTAATTCTTCTATAAGAAATTGCCCTAGGGTTATTCCAGGAACCAAAAACAGCATCAATTGACATCTTAAGCTGCTCCCAACCGTCCTGTGGGAAATCTTTCCCTGCCTCTTTTCTTACAAGTTCTTTGTACTTTGGAATTAATGCCTTTAAGTCCTCTGCACTAAGGCCTGTGTCGTCCTCAACACCCTTCTCTTCCTTTAGCTTGTCAAGAATTTCCTCAAACTTTGCGTGCGAAACGTCCATTACAACATCGCCAAACATTGTGATAAAGCGCCTGTAAGAATCCCACGCACCCCTTTCATTCTTTGTAAGCTGTGAAAAACCCTCAACTGTTTCATCATTCATTCCAAGATTTAGAACAGTGTCCATCATTCCAGGCATTGAAACATATGACCCGCTTCTAACAGAAACAAAGAGTGGGTTCTTTGCGTTTCCAAGTTCTTTTCCAGTCTTTTGCTCCAAGGCCTTGAGCTTTTCCTTAACCTGCTCTTCTAGTCCACTAGGCCACTTTCTGTCATTCTCATAAAATTCATTGCATCCGCCCGTGCTAATTGTAAAACCCTGTGGAACAGGAAGGCCGGCATTAGTCATTTCTGCAAGCTGCGCTCCCTTGTTTCCCAGTTTAAAAATCCACTTCTGAGAGTTGGCATCTTTTCCAACCTCGTCAAATAAGAATACATACTGTTTTTCTTCACTCAAATGGGCTCACCTCATTATTGATCTTGCTAAAAAAACCGTTTCATACACCGAAAGAAGTTGCCCCTGAAAGGGTTTTAAAACTAATGCAAAGATACGAATTCAGCGAACAAAACGTTTAACAAATTAGGCAACCACAAATGATG
>JASLNX010000019.1 GCA_030745815.1 archaeon | reverse complement strand
TTGTAGTCGGTTGGACTTGGACCCGCGTTTTGGAAAAATCCACTCAGTACAAAAGATATGTTCCCAAAATAAACATTCCTGGAATAATTCATTGACAAGGCACGGTTGCTTGGATAAAATAAGTAGGCGTTATGATATTTCACTACTGGGAAAATGTTTTCCCGTTCGTCACTCAAGAGAATCCAAACATTATCGTCTGCTTCAACAAGGTCGGCCAAGAAATAATAATGCGGAGGCAGCAACACATGCTTTATTGAATCCATTTCAAACTTTAGGCGCTCAATAAGTCTCTCAATTCCCTGGTCATGTTCCCATCCGCGCTCCCACAGACTATTGTCCTTATACAAAACTATAACACTTTTTGGATTCATAACAAACAACTTCCAGTATCTTCAACATGCCCCTAATTGTTTTTTGGCACCAGCTTTCCTGCCACCAATTTAAGTTCCTTTATTTTCTCCAAGTTTTGCTCAATGCTTTCATGGTTTTCTTCCATAAACTTTTTGGTTTTCTCAAGTGCACCTTTTGCATTACCCAGGTGAATCAGATAATCGAAAAAAACTATACCTTCCGGAATGCTAAAATGTCTGCCGTCCCCTTGGTAAAGCGAATTGCATCTGGCAAGCTGAAGGTTTGGATTGTCAAAAAATTTTGGGGGAATTTCAAGCGTCTCGCTAGCCACCGCACTTACATCAATTACATAGTCTTGATATTTCTTCATCAGTTCAGGGTAGTTCCAGGTGGGGTGCTTATAGACCCCATTTTTGGTGTACTTTCCCCTGAGCTTGTTGCTATACTCCCCTGCAAAAAGCCCCCAGAAAATTAATTTAATTCTGTCACCAAACTTTGAAATAATATAGTCCAAACAGGCAAGATTTCTTTCATACAATATCTTGTCCTTTTCTGGAGTAATAAACTCCTTCACAATGTTTGGTTTTGCGCCCTCAAAGTGAGCGTACCATTCCTTCACTTTTTTATCATCGGCAAACAACTCTGTGCTCTTGTCAAGTCCAATTTCAAAAAACATTTGGTTCCTGAACCGGAAATCTGGGACAATGAGAAAAATGTTGCCTGAAAAATTCTCATAATGCTTTTCAATTTGATCCAGATAAAGATTTGCAATCCAAAGCGGAGGGCCCCCGGTGTATACCAAATTGTAGCCATACTCGGCCTGCGGATTTTTTACTTCCGGGCCAAACAGAGCCCGCCTATTAAAAATTAATTCTTTTGAACCAAAATTAGGCAGCTTGAAACCTTCCAAAATAGCCTGCCTTACCAAACTTACTTGAGAGGAGCCAACTACCATGTGAGTTTTTTTGTCCATTAATCCACCTTAATTAAATCCTGGCCACCCCTAAGGGCCGCGGCCTCGGTAAAATTACTGTAAACGTGCAAAATTTTGCTGCACTCTGAAAGCAAGAGATTGTCAATGAAAGCATCGTTTAGTGATTCCTCAACTTCCTCATCAGACCCTTCCAGCCTTGTAATTGGGCATTCACGAATATAGCTTCTGGCAGGATAAAACAAAACGTTTTCAGCCCCGTACTTTTCAATAAATTCCCTTCGTACAGTCTCCCCTTCAGTGCAAAGAAAAATTCGCTCCGGCCTAATTTCGTCAAGGCAGTCAAAAAACTGTTGCACTTGCCTGAACTTGTGCAAGTCAACCCCTCGCTTGACATTTCTTTCCACGTCGCCTCTACGAACGTGCACGCCGACACATTTTTTCAAATCATTTTTTTTCAAAAAATCCTGAACCTCTTTGCGAATATAAGAGTTGGGCTTTACCCTGTTGATTGCTTCTCTAAGCTCCCTCCTAAACCCCTTATTTTGCCCCAGTACCTTTGTGGTAATTCTTCCACGATCAGCCTCCAGGCCCAAAAGGCCCAAGTGATCAGTTACAACAACATCAAAATTTTCAATTATATTATTGGTTACAGTAAACTCTTTCCTGCCGATCTTTTGATTGTGTTTCCTTGTTAGATTATAGACTTTCAGGCCCTTATTGTCAAAATAATCAAGCTTGATAAAAGAAAGCCCTTCAAACAATTTTGAATAAATTGCCTTCTGCGGAACAGAAGGATAGTTCCAGCAAACCAAGTGTTCCAAGCCAAGCTTTTTTGCAACCCTAAAAGTGCTTGCCAAATTAAGCAGCCTTCCGCCAAGCCCATCAACCCTGCTGGCCACAATATATTTTAACCTTTGATTCACTTAAAAACCCCCGAAAGCCTTTTCCAGAATGATTTCCATGGGTAAAATCTTTTAATTGGATCATCAAAAACCGGCCTTGTCTGCCCCCCATTAATCCAAGTATGGAAGTGACGCAGATTGTAATGATTTATTCTCAACTCGTCAAGCGGCAAAAACTTGCGCTTATTGTTGTCTGAGTTGTTTGCATAATGCTCACCCATATAAGAAATCGTTCTTGCATCAACAATTGACTTTATGGTCCCCTGAGTAAATGGTTTTTCCGAATTAAGTTCTGCGTGCCTGAAATTCATACCTGTAACATCCCTATTTTCCTTAAACGCACCATCATTCAAACTATCAGGTCCAAAGAAAACCCACTTTGCATGAATCTGATTAAAACCACCGTCTTCAGCCTCATCCACAAACGGCCTCAAAGAATTCACCTTCAATGGAAAAAAATACTCATCAACATCACAAAACAAAATCCAGTCAACCTCATTACGCCAATTTAAGCAATGGCAATAGGCCCCTGTCTGCGCACACCTGTCTGCGGTGGACAAATTATTGCCATAAGTATAAGGCCAGTACAAAAGAGTTACAACTCCCCTCTTAACATACTTATCAAGAACCGCATAAAGCCCTTCAGCATCAGAACTTCTGTTATCATAAATATAAAATGCTCAACACCCAGCCTAAGATAATACTTAATCCAGCTGGCCAGCCGATAGGATTCGTTCTGTAGCATCGTACATACAGCAAGCCTAAACCTCTTCCTTGAGCCGAAATTTTTAACCGGATTCAAAACAGGAGTCTCAAAAGTCTTTCTGCCCCTTTTATAAAAAATCTTAACCTTAAGAAAATCCGCACCGCGAAGACTCTTTGGAAGCAAGAACTTAACAAGTAGCGCACGGTCAACACCTTTTGATTTAATAAAGCCAGCAATCTTTAGCGGCCGGTCCCCAAAAACAAGGCACTCAAAAGATTTCAACTCCTGATTTCTAGGGCCAAGCGCGAAAATATTTTCCCCATTGCTGGAAATAAAAACATCAAAGAAAAGAGTAAACTCATCAAAAAGCTTATCCCGCCCCCCTGCGTCCTTCAACAACTTAGGGTTCTCAATTGCCTTAACATTTTCAGGACTCAAAAGCTTTCGCTTCAACGGAGAACACAATAACACTTCTGAAGGAATATAACTATACTTTTTTTCCCGCACCAACATCACCAAAGCCCGCTAACAGAGCGCCAGCAATAGTTGTCGTTACGCGAACACAAAATAAAGCTCAGAACAGGCCCTTTGCCATGTTCTTTATCAGTTTGAACTATAACCAACCCCCATTTATATATTTTACCAGATATTTATTAAAATAGGGGTGAATGGGATAACCAACGTAAAATCAGAGGTTGGAGAACTGCCAAAATACCCGGAAAAGCTGCCTGGGGTCTTTTGGGGAATAACAACCTTCTTCAACCCAGACGGGAACAGCAAAAGGGTTGAAAATTACCGCAAGTTCAGAAAATCCAGCAAAGCACAAGGCCTCAAACTTTTGTGCGTTGAACTAGCATTTGACAAAGCAAGCTTTGAGTTAGGCAAGGAAGACGCCGACAAACTAATTCAACTAAGAACATCCACAATGCTTTGGCAAAAAGAGCGTCTGTTAAACGTTGCTTTAAAAAATCTTCCAAAAAACTGCGATAAGGTGGCTTGGCTTGACGCCGACATTCTCTTCAACAACAATAATTGGATAAAAGAAACAAGCAAACTGCTGGAAAGCTACCGAGTTGTCCAACCATTCTCTTTTATTGTGCGCTTGCCAGAAAACAAGAGCTGGCTAAATTCTGAAAAACTAGCATTCGGTAACAAGGAAGGTGAAAAAATTCACAGCATGGGCTATGGCATTGCCAACTTTGGAAAACGACACCTCCCAACTTTCATGAAACACGGCCACACAGGCTTTGCTTGGGCTGCAAGAAAAAACATTATTAACAAGCACGGATTTTATGATAGGCTAATTACCGGTTCGGGTGACTCACTAATGGCGCATGCACTTTACGGAAGCCCATACAGTCACGTGAAAAGATGTAGTCCAAAAAAAATGCAGGAAGACCAGCAAAAATGGATGGATGAAATATTTAGAGACGTGGAAGGCAGTGTTTATTACACACCAGGACTTATCTTTCACCTCTGGCACGCACACTACAAAAACAA
>JASLNX010000018.1 GCA_030745815.1 archaeon | reverse complement strand
GGGCAAATTGGATAAGCACAGCAACTGGTTGACGTAGCCCCTCCAAGACCTAATGCCTGGGGGTCACCCCAAAAAGCCTGGCCGTGAGTAGAGGATGCCAATGGGTTAGTACCTTCACCTGCAGCGCATCCTTGACCGCTACCGCGTGAAACAATCTTGTAGTCTTCATCACTAGGGCTTGTTGGCCAAGTGTAATCAGGGGCAACTTTGCGAAATGGTTGGCAGACAGGGTCACCATCATCAAGTTCACCACTGCAGGCATTGAACTTGCAATCATTATCTCCAGGCGTAAAATTACCAGAAGTGCACCTTGAGTCCTCAGTAGACTTTGCATCATAAGGTGTGTCTCCACACACACCAAAGCCGTCGCATGCTTTTTTAATGCAAATTTCATCAGACTCGCCAGAGCATGGGGCTATCTCAGTCCCCTCTGGTTCAGAACCGGTGTTAGAACATGTTCCTGATCCACTAGTATCAATACAGGTAAATATACTGCAAGCGACATCATCATCATCTGCCTCTCCAGTTTCGGTATCTGTTGGAATGCAAGTTGTACCAACATCAACATTCTCCTCACACTCATATGTGCTACTAGTCTTACAAGTCCAAGCCATACATCGCCCAGGGTCTACACTATAACAATCAGCATCGTTTGCACAACAGGCATAGCCACCGGGACCAGTAAGACCTACGCAATCAGAGTCAGCACAATCAATATCCTCGTCTCCATCATTGTCAATGCCATCATCACAAATTTGCTCGTTAGAAGGTGAAATACAGGTGTTTGGGATGCATTTGATGGTTCCTACGCAAGAACTACTTGGGGTGTCACAGGTATATTCCGGACCAGGGTTGACTGTCTTTGCACCGCATCTTGCCGAGCAACCAGGGAAATCGTCTGAATCCACATTTGGGCAGACATTGTCATCGGGAAAAGGCGAAACAGGTGTTAGACCGCTGCAGTCAACCTCTTCTTCAACTTCCATTAAACACATATTCATAGGGACAAGTTTCCAGGTAGCAAAAAACACTGTTGGAACATCAGCATAATCAGACAATTCTAATTCCTCATAATACCCATCAAGCACTGTTGAAACACTATAATCGGAAGGGCAAGATGCTGCACCAGTTATAGAGTTTGTTATTGGAGGACTGCCTCCAGTATAAAATCCCCCAAGGCTATACTCTGCCCCACTGCCCGAAGGAGCTCTATAGCAGTAATTGATATAGTCCAAATTGCCAGTAGAATAACCTGTTGGGCACCACCGACCGCCGGTTACGGGATTAAGTTGGTTGTTCCCATATGCATCCCGATTATACGCTCCGCCAAACTCATAATAACCATCATACCCATCTACATGGTCCCTGTAACAAAAATGATGGGCGGTATAAATATAGCCATCTGGACCTGAATCATAGGCATACCCGTCAGAATAACCTGTTGGACAGTTCCATGATCCAGTAGCAGGGTTGGGAAATCCGGGAGAATACATTCCGCCAAAATCGTAAACTGCGCCGCTAACAAAAACAGAGCCTAAACTAAAAATTGCTGCAAGATACAGACAAAATATCACAAATTTTTTCAAGAACATTCAGTACTATATACTCTATCCCCCTATTTAATCTTTTTTATAATACATTTTGCCCTGGGTTCTACGCCCCCTCCCGCGATTATAATAAATACTTTCAAGTGTTTAATTCTTTTTGGAAAAAAACCAATAGAGAGCAGCATGACATGATTCAAATGAAAAAAACAGAGCTTCTTGAAAAGGTGGAAGAGCACCACCGGCTAGTAGTGGCACTCTTTCTTTTCCTGTTCTTTCTAATTGGAACAGGAATCTTTTCAGACTACGGAATGTCGTACGACGAAACAAGAAACAGAAACTATGGCCTGGAAACATTTGAATTAATTGTTAATGGAACAACACCTGGGGACAGACTTGCTCTTCACAGGCAAACCCATGGCCCGGCCTTTGAAGTCGCCCTGGTTTTGGTGGAAAAAGGGCTTGGGTTAGAAGACCTGCAGCACATATATCTAATGCGTCACCTCCTGACATTTTTACTGTTTTGCATTGCAATGGGATTCTTCTACCTTCTGTGCAAACACTTATTCCAAAGCTGGAAAATTGGATTACTGGGAATTGTGTTTTTGGCAATTAGCCCAAGAATTTTTGCACACGCTTTCTTTAACTCAGTAGACATAGCGTTTCTTTCACTGTTCATAATAAGCATTTACACAATGGTAAGGTTTCTGGACAAAAAAACTCTGGGCGCGGCATTTATTCACGCAGTGGCCTGCGCGCTTGTAATAGACATAAGGATTATTGGAGCAGTTGTTCCAGCCCTTACAATTCTTTTCGCCATAGCCGAACTTGTCAAGCAAAGGGCGGACAAAAAGGCAGTTAGAGAGCTTGGCACAAGCCTAACTCTTTACATGGCGTCAGTAGCTGTTCTAACCGTAATACTCTGGCCCTTTTTGTGGAAAGACCCAATTGGAAACTTTGTAAGCGCGGTTTTGGAAACATCCGGTGATCCGATAACCTGGCGTGTGTTCTACCTGGGAGAGTACCTAAAAGCAACTGAGATTCCGTGGCATTTTACTCCCGTGTGGATTCTAATATCAAACCCGTTGCTATACATTGGGCTGTTCCTTGCAGGATTGGTTGCGTCGGCAAAATGCCTACTTTCACATTCAAAAAAATGCATTCTAAGCAAAAGAAACACAATAATTGTTCTGCTGTGGTTTTTTCTGCCTCTTGCAGCAGCGGCGGTACTTACGCCAACCCTTTGGGACGCCTGGCGCCATTTCTTTTTCATCTACCCTGCATTCCTAATAATTGCAGTAACTGGTCTTCTTTATCTCTTCAAATTCATAAATGAAAAGATTACAGGAAGGATGCGAAGAATTGCTTTTGCAGCGTTAATTTTTATTATGGCCATTGGAATAATTGAACCAGAATACTTTATGATACACAACCACCCATACCAACACGTTTACTTTAACGCTCTTGCCGGGAAAAACATGCAGGAAATAAAAGACAATTTTGAGTTTGAATACTTTGGAACATCCTACAAAGACGGGCTTGAGTACATTTTGGAAAACGATTCGCGAGAAATCATAAGGTTTGGGTCGCAAAACTGGCCAGGGAGACAAAATCTAAAAATCATTTCAAAAGAAGGCAGGGAAAGACTAAGGTGGGAACCGTTAAGCTACAAAGGCAAGAAAAATGAGAATTTGGATTATTTCTTAAGTAACTTCAGATGGCACTACCAAGAATATTCTTACCCTGAATATTATTCAATAAACGTTGGTGGGGCAAAAATAATGGGAGTTTACAAACTAAAGTAAACAGTCTGCGGGAAATTAACTAACTTCAACCGCGCCAATTTCAACGAGTTGCTCTCTTACAATTGAGTAGGTTACATTAACCTGTGCTTTGTCTCCAACAGAATGCGATTTTACAAAGCCTGCGTCAACAAGTCCTGAATCTATTTCAAACAATCCAAATTCCGTTTCAATTTCTGCAAGAGAAATCTTTCCAGGCTGAACACTTGAGAATTCACTAAAACCGTTTGTTGCAAGAAGCGATTCAATTTCTGCAAGAGGCGCTGCTTCGCCATTAACAAGTTCGATTTCAACGTAAGCATGGCCAACTGATTCTCTAAGAGTAATTTCGTCCAGGTCAAGCTCTTCAAGCTTTGCTTCAACAGAGGCCTTTACTGGCTGCAGGTTTGTTCCCTGTTCAAAGAAAAGAGAGGAACTAAAGTT
>JASLNX010000017.1 GCA_030745815.1 archaeon | reverse complement strand
TTTTCAAAAAAGAAATTGCAACACTTGAAAAAGAATTTAAGGTAAAACAGGTTATTTCACTAAACCCTTTTGAAAAAGACCATGTACTTGTTTTGTGTGAGAAAAAATGAGACAAGAACTTTTACGCCAATTTGTTCACTTCCTCTTTGGGTCAATGTTTATTGCACTAGTAGTTCTTGCAGGAGTAGACCAAACACTGTTCGTTCTTGCGGGTGTGGCAGTACTAGGGCTTGTTGTAAGTTTTCTAATAAGGAAAGGAATACGCACACCGCTTCTACATAACATAATGCAAATTGTTGAAAGAAACTATGAGAAAACCTCACCAGGAAAGGGAGCGTTCATGTTCTTTCTTGGAGCAATTGTTTTGATGTTCTTTTTCAAGGAACAGGCAATTGTTGTTGGAGCTCTTTGCGTTGCAGTTTACGGGGACGCCGCATCAACAATTTTTGGAATCAAATTTGGAAAACACAAACTTGCAGGTAAGAAAACTCTTGAGGGAACTCTTGGAGGAATACTTGTTTCGCTTTTGTTTCTTGGGGTTTTGTTTGATTGGTGGGTTGCGCTACTCGCAGCAGGTGTTGGAATGCTTGCAGAACTGCTTCCGGTTGACGACAATTTAACAATTCCAGTTGTTGCCGCAGTAGTGTTAACGCTTTTATTATAACTTTTTGCATTCACATATTTTGTACCCTTGGGCCCGTAGCTCAGCTTGGATAGAGCGCTTCCCTCCTAAGGAAGAAGTCGAGGGTTCGAATCCCCCCGGGCTCGCTGAGAACTTTTCCAGAGCATCCGCTAACGCTCGCTTCCGAAAAATCCACAAAATAGCTAATTCGTCAAAAACCTAACTTTTCGCATTTTTAAATGACAATTGACGAAACGCTTTTAAAGTAGTTTAACTCTACTCTAGTTAGGTTTGGGGGAATTGATTTTGGAAAAGCTACCGGCAACAATTGCAGGAGAAATCTGTCTGAGCAAAGACCCAGGCGGCAGCATGCGAAAGTGGCGAGAAATTTTTGGAGTTACTCAAACTGAACTTGCTGACTTTCTAAAAATAAGTAGTTCAACCCTAAGCGATTACGAGGGCGGGCGAAGAAAAAGCCCTGGAATTGGCGTAATAAAAAGACTTGTTACCGCCCTAATTGATATTGACAAGAACAGGGGTGGAAAGGTTGCAAAGCAGCTTGAGAAAAACTTCAAGCCAAAAGAGGAAATCTTTGATACGCACGAATTTTATTCCGCAATAAAGGGAACAGATTTCTTAAAAAAGATTGGAGCAGAATGCGTTGCAAACCCAAGCAGGTTAAAGGAAACAAAGGTTTACGGGTTTACACTAATTGATTCGTTAAAAGTAATTCTTGAAGTTCCGGTTCACGAGTATATGCAGCTTTACGGCAAGACCCCTGAACGGGCATTAATCTTTAGATTTGTTGAAAACGGCAGAAGCCCTCTTATTGCTGTAAAAATTGGGCGCTTTTCAACTGATATGAAGCCAGCAATGGTTGTACTGCACGGAAACATTGACGCAAAAAACGTTGACCCAATTGCAGTAAAGATTGCAGAAGGTGAAAAAATTCCACTTCTTATTACAAAGAAACCAATTGAAGAAATTTTAGCCGAACTTGGCAAGTTTGAGAACTAAAATCGTAAACAGTAAGTAAATCTTCTTTTTTCCTTGCCAGCCTTATCTCTGCCAACCAGTGAAGAGGATTTTTTAACCTGTTCAGAAGCTGTTTGTGAAAGTTTTTTCACAACCTTTTGTGCAGCCCTGTTAGAACCAATTACAACATCAAATCCTTTCTTGTGGTAAACAACTTGTGCTATTGCTGCAAGTGAGTCCTTTGGCTTAAGGGGTTCAAG
>JASLNX010000016.1 GCA_030745815.1 archaeon | reverse complement strand
GCTCCCTTCTTTGGCTTAAGGTACTGGGGTTTATATGCAACCTTTAGCGAAAAGTCAAGGGGAGTATTATCAGGCTTTATTTCTGATGCAAACATTTTCACAAAAGTGGTTTTTCCAATAGCGTTTGGGCCAAGCATTCCAATAACTTCACCGGTTCTAAGATCCCCTGACTCAGATTTTAGGGAGAAATCTCCAAGAGATTTTTCCAACGCAGGGTAGGTTAACGCAAGAGAACCGTCTGCCTGGCTTTCAGCGGACCTCACATTAAAGTGAAGCTCTTTTCCTCTAAAGCGAACATTTTCATCACGAAGGAATCCTTCCAAAAACTCGTTTATTCCATTAAGAGTGCTTTTTGGATTGGATACAATTCCGTAAACCGCTGGCTCTCCATAAATAACATTAATGTAATCGCTTAAGTAATCCAAAACCGCAAGGTCGTGCTCTACAACAACAACCTGCTTGCCCTCTTCAACAAGGCCCCTAATAAGCTTTGCAACCCTTAACCTTTGCCTTACGTCAAGGTAAGATGAAGGCTCATCAAGGAAATATATATCAGCCTGCTTTAGAAGGCACGCAGCAATTGCAATTCTTTGAAGTTCCCCTCCTGAAACACTTGAAATGTCATGCGAGAGAATTGATTCAATCTCAAGCTCTTTTGAAAGCTCTGGAAGCTGTTTTTTCTCATCCACCTTTTCAAGCAGTGAAGAAACTTTTCCCTTAAATTTTTCAGGAATTGCGTCAACGTTCTGGGGTTTTAGTGAAAGGCTGAGTTTGCCCTCTGAAAGAGAAGTAAAAAAAGTTTGCTCTTCTCTTCCCTTAAAAAAAGAAATTGCCTGGGAATAATCTGACTTCTCATTAAAGTTTCCAAAATTTGGAACAACGTTTCCTGAAAGAATTTCAAGAACAGTTGTTTTTCCAATCCCGTTTCTTCCAAGAAGCCCAACAACTGCACTCTTCTTTGGAGCAGGAAGGCCATAAAGGCGAAAGGTGTTCTCTCCAAACTTGTGCAAGGGGGTTTGGTGCTTTTCGCTTACAAGATTTATTATTGTAATGCACGAGGCCGGGCACTTTTTAGGGCAAATGCCACAGGCTATGCAAAGCTCTTCGCTTATCACTGGCAAGTTGTCGTCCCCAAGAACAATGCATTCCTTGCCTGTTCTGTTTACAGGACACACACTACTACAAGTAAACGGACAGCCTTCACCGTTAACGCACTTTTCCTTGTCAATCACTGCTATTCTTGGCATTTTAAAACATCCCTTAAAACTGTAAAATCATACAGAATAAGTACTCTATATACTTAAATTTGCCTGAAAAAGCATTTAAAACTGTTTAGATGCCTTGAAATTTATATGCGCATTCTCAAAGTTGACAAAAAGACCTGCTTGATAAGCCTAGTTCCTGAAATACCAGATGACCTATGGCATCTTGAGCGAGTACTAGAAAAAGGAGATTTGGTTAGCGGAGCGACTGATCGCAAAATAAAGCCAAAGGAACAAGGAGAAAAAAACTTGCGGGTAAAACTTTTTCTGGAAATAGAAGTTGAAAAACTTGACTTCCACAGAGAAACTGGAAATTTAAGAGTAACCGGGACAATAAAAGGTGGAACGCCTGCTGACATGGTTGAGATGGGATCCTCACACAGCATAGAAATAGAACTTGGAAAAAATATTAAGATTAAGAAAAAGGAACTCAAAAAATTCCAAATTGACCGGCTTGAAAAGGCAAGCGCTGCAACCAAAAAGGGAAAAGTATTATTAGTTGTTCTAGACGATGAACGAGCAGACCTTGCTCTGCTAAAAGAGTTTGAAATGCAAAACAAGGGAACCATTAGAAGTGGGAAATCTGGAAAACGATTTGAATCGGAATCAAAAATTGGAACTTATTTTAAGGAAATATTAGACCGGGCCAAAGAGTTAAAGGCCGAAAAGATAGTCTTTGCAGGGCCTGGCTTTACAAAAGATTCCTTAAAGAAATGGCTTACTGACAAAAGAGAAAAGGGCCAGTTTTACTTTGCATCAACAAACAGCACAGGAGTAACCGGACTAAACGAATTATTGAAAGGAAATGCGTTGGACAAAATAACCAG
>JASLNX010000015.1 GCA_030745815.1 archaeon | reverse complement strand
ACTGGTAAAACAGCAGCTTTTGCAATCCCCGTTGCTGAAATGGTTAAGCCAGGCAAGGCCTTTTCCGCTTTAATAGTTACTCCAACAAGAGAGCTTGCAATCCAAGTAAAAGACGAGTTTGTTTCGCTTTTACAGGGCAGTCAATTAAGAGTACTTGCAGTTTTTGGCGGAGAAAGCGTTGCAAAACAAGCGCAGTTTTTAAGATTCCGTCCGGAAATAATTGTTGGAACCCCAGGAAGGCTTCTTGACTTTCTTAGCAGAGGAAACCTTCACTTTTCACAGGCAAGGTTTTTAGTCTTAGATGAGGCTGACCGAATGTTTGATATGGGTTTTAGGGAGGACATTGAGAAAATAATTTCACACTTCCCAAAGAACAGGCAGACAATGCTTTTTTCTGCAACAATGCCTGGGCCAATCAAAAAGCTTGTTGAAGCGCACTTAAAAGAAGACAAACTTTTCTTCAACCTCAGTGAGGACGACTCACCGGTTAAGGAAGTTGAACAGTATTACATTAGTCTTGATAGAAAGCACAAGATTGATGCATTACAAGATGTCATAAACTGGGACAAAAGTTCAAAAACACTTGTGTTTTGTAGAACTAAAAGAACAGTTGACTGGCTTGAGATGCAGCTTTCAAGGCGCGGCATAAAGGCTTTGTCACTACATGGTGACAAAAGACAGAATGCAAGAAATGCAATTCTTAGAAAGTTTAAGAATTTGGACGGAGGCGTTCTAATTGCAACAGACATAGTTGCACGCGGAATTCACGTTGACAACATTGGAAATGTTGTAAATTTTGATTTCCCAGAGGAAGCCGAAACCTACATTCACAGAATTGGCAGAACTGCAAGGCAGGGAAAGCGAGGTATTGCAATAAGTTTTTGTTCCAATGTAATGGAACTCGAGGCCTTGGAAAGAATTGGCATGGAAAAGAACGCTGAAATTAACGAATTGCGCTAAGCAAGATTTGAGCGTTTGCAGGCCTTGCAAAAACTTATTAAGCAGAAAATTCTATGTTTAATTTAATAAATTTGCATAATTTTTCTGCTATAATTTTCTTTATTCTACTTTCAGGCTCTGCCCTGACCCTTGATTTTGGAGAAGGGCAATTAAGTGTTGATTTTAATTTAGTGCCTGAGTCGCCACTTTTTTTGGGCGAAACTATTGGAAGAATTGAAATTGAAGTTCTCTACCCAAACGGGGAAAGCGTTCCACTAGAAAAACTTGGCAGTCCAACGCTTAGAATTGGAGAGGGAAGGCAGTTACTTGAATTAGAGGAAGAGAATGGAAAACTGTTTGCCACAGTAGATTACACAATCGCTTTAACAGAAAATCTTTTTATGGGTGGAGATAACCGGATACAATTTGGATTGACGGACTTAAAGGAAACTGAGAACAACTACTGGGCGGAAAATGCTGAAAAGTGGGTTGAGGTAAGCGATTCCTACGATGCTGAAGGTGACGAGTTTGAGGTAAGAATTAAGAATCCACCAATGCATGAGAGAATTTTACACGACCGCGAAATGCTTTTTCAAATAGAGCTAACCAAAAAAGGAAACGTGCAAAACGAAAAGGTTTTTTTAACAGATTCCAGGGACTTGGAAAATTTAAGAGAGTGCCAAAAGATAAAAGAGAATGGTGAAAGAACGGTCTTCCAGTGCGCTGGAATAGTTCCATCAAAAGACGACGTATTTAGAATGCAGTACGCTGCACTTGCAATAGCAATTGTTGCAGGCGGAGAGTTAA
>JASLNX010000014.1 GCA_030745815.1 archaeon | reverse complement strand
AGCCTTTTGGCCCTCCTTTTCAAACCGCTCAACCAACAGCTTTGCCTGAGTAGCCTTGCCACTTGCATCAGACCCCTCAATAACAATCAATTTTCCAGTCATAATACATCACTTTTGAGCAAAAATGAATTAAAGGCAATGGGTTAAAAAAACAGCTGTAGACAAGTTTTAATGAATGCGACCGTAGTGTAGTGGTAACATTAGACCCTTCCAAGGTCTCGTCCTGGGTTCGAATCCCAGCGGTCGCAAAGAACCCGCCAAAGCACTCATTACATTCGCTTTTGGCCCGTTCACGGAAGTGAACTATATGAGAAAGAAGGGAAAGGCCTTTGTAAAAGAAATCGCCCTTGAAAGAATTTACAGACTATTTGAATTAGCAGACAAGGCGTTTGGAAAAGAAAACTCTGAAAGGGCCAACAGATATATTGAGCTGGCGCTAAAAATTAGCTCAAGAAACAAGGCCACAGTTCCAGCGGAACTCAAAACAAGCTTTTGCAAAAAATGCCACTGCTTTTTAAAAAAGGGAAAAAACGCCAAATTAAAGAAAACCGACAGATGGGTTGAAGTAAACTGCAAACAATGTGGGACAAACTTTAAGAGGCAGTTATTACATAAAGAATGATAATTATGCCACCAAAATCTGATAAAAGGGAAAGGCCTGAGCAAGTAATTAGGTTTACATCAGGTGGCGCCAAATTTAAAGCAGAGCTTTGGCCAAGCAGGGTAACTCTTCTAAGGCAACGACCGCGCAACAAATTAGTGAAAGACCAAGCAGGCCGTACTGCACAAGTTAAGTCCAAGAAATTCACAGCAATTGGCGAGCTACACTTTAAACTGCGCCCTGATCCAAAATCAGCACACTTGGACCTTAGTGGCTCTTTCACTCTTGACAAGCTACCACTCCCTAGCAAGACACGTGAAACCGAAGAAAAGTTGCTCATTGCAGCAGAGCAGTTGATTTCGGAAAGATACCCTGAAATAAAAAAAATGTCTGGGAATGTGGTGGATATGCGAAACCTTAGAGAACCACTAGACGTTGGAAAGCTTTTTACTGAATTGATTACTCTAAAACAAAGGGGCGGCAGATTTAGGCTAGCGCGGGCAATACATGGGGGAACAGCTAAAACAAGACAAGCAACAAGAAGAGGAACCTTGACTAGTCTGCCAGTACTTGCTTCAAAAAAACCAGAAACGCACAAAAAGCCGGGGCAACGGCCGAGGCACGGGCGTTAAGCAAGCTTTTTAAAGCTTTTTAGACGAAAAGATTGTATTAAAGTGCTTTTTTTTGCTCCCTCCGGGTTGAGCAAAGGAGCGCTCCGAAAGGAGTTGAAATCATGGGAATATACGACGTTCACGCTACCGCTTTAATTGACGCAGTAGCAGAAGACCTTAAAGAACAAGTAAAACAACCTGAATGGATGAATTTTGTCAAAACCGGAAGGCACAACGAAAGAGCCCCACACAGAGTGGACTGGTTTTATGTAAGAATGGCAAGCATTCTCTACCGAACATACAGAGAAGGACTTGTTGGAACAAACCACCTTAGAAGCTATTACGGTGGAAGAAAAAACAGAGGAGCAAGACCACACAAACACTTCAAAGCAGGTGGAAAAGTTATCAGAGTTTGCTTACAAGAACTTGAAAAAATTGGACTACTTAAAAAAGAAAAGGCCGGAAGAAGCCTTTCAGGCAAAGGATTAAGCTTCTTGAACCAAAAGGCAAAAGAGGTAAAAAAGATCTTGGATGAAAAGGCAGCAAAAGAAGCAGCTGCAATGCCAAAGCCTGTTGTTAAAACTGAAAAAATGAGTGAAGAAAAAAAGGCTGAAAAACCAGTTGAACAAAAAGAGGGCGCAGGAAAACCAGTTGAAAAGAGAACTGAAAAGGTTGAACAAAAGCCTGAAGTAAAGCAGGCTGAAAAAAAGGAAGAAAAGCCTGCTGAAAAAGCTCCTGTTGAAACTAAAGCCAAGGAGGCAAAAGAGATTAAAGAAACGCAAGCTACTGAGGAGGTTGCAGAAAAGCCAAAGCCTGAAGAGGATAAAAAATGACTGAGCTCGACGACGCACGGCAGAAGAAAATGGAAGAGCTAAGGCAAAAGCAAGCGGCAGAGGCTGAAACTGAACAAAAACTTGATGTACTTGTTAAAAGGCTGTTAACAGAGGAAGCAAGAGCAAGGCTTTCAAATGTTAAGCTTGTTAACAAGGAAATTTACTTCAAGGCAGTTCAAACAATAATTTATCTCTTCAACGCAGGACAAGTTAAAGGAAAAATTGATGAAGCACAATTAAAAGAATTGTTAAAAAAATTAGCGGAAAAAAAGGAAATAAACATTAAAAGAAAGTGATTTTTATGAGCAGCAACAAAGACCAAGATTTGAAAAAGTTCCTTATTTCAGCAAGGAAAAAAATTGGGCCAGGACTAACCAACGCTCCAGTGTGGGTAATGCAAAAGGCCGGTAAAAGAATTTGGAACCCAAAAGCTCACAGAAACTGGAGAGACACAAGCTTAGGAGCTAAGTTTAGGAAAATTAAGAAAAAGGAAAAAAAGGCGTAGTAAATGGCAAAAAAAGGGAAAAAAGTTGAAAAGAAGCTAGAGGAAAGGCCGTTTGTTGTTTCCTTCTCAAAGGTTTACAGAGCGCCCCGCCCAAAAAGAGCATTTAGAGCAATAAACTTTTTGAAAAAATTTGCATTCAAACACTTTAGAGTTAAAGGCGAAGACGTTTATATCTCACAAGCAGTAAACGAAGCCATCTGGGCAAAAGGAAGAGAACACATTCCAAGAAAGATTGAAATAAAAATTGTAAAAGACGAAGAAAAAGCAAAGATTTACTTAAAAGACGAAAAGATTAAAGCGCCTAAAAAAGAAAAGCCAGTTGAAAAGAAGGAAGAGGCAAAGGCTGAAACCAAAGAGGAAACTGCTGAAAAACACGAAATTGAAAAGAAAAAGAAGGATAAAAAGACCAAAGAAAAGGCAGCAGAACTCTCTCAAATAAAAAGAGGCACAGGCAAATAAAGACAAGTGAATCAAATGAAAATTGAAATGGGCACGTTGAAAAGCAGCCCTTTTGTTGGAGTTTTCTCGGTTGTAACCGACAAAATTGCGCTGTTTCCACAAGTACTGGAAACAAAAGAAAAAAAGAAAGTGGAAAAGCTCTTTGATCTTGAAATAATTTACACAAGCCTTGCTAACAGCAGTCTTTTAGGAGTTGTTGCAATAGGGAATTCACACGGACTTGCGGTTTCGGAAATAGTTGAACAAGAAGAAATTGACGCACTGCAAGAAAGTGGAATAAGAATAAAAAAGGTTTCAGGCATAACTGCATTAGGAAACCTAGTGGAATGCAACGACGAAAAAGCATT
>JASLNX010000013.1 GCA_030745815.1 archaeon | reverse complement strand
GTTCATGTTGCGACGAAGGTGTCCCTAATCGGTCCGTGCTGGGCGACGATCGAGAAGCAGACGCTGCCGGCGAAGTGGCAGCAGGACGGGGGGGCAGGACCATAATGGGACCTGCCTCTCGTACATTTGCACGAATCAGGTACGTACCGTACGCAAAATATATATTACCCATCTTTTATTTTTATTTTTATTTTTATTTTTATTTTTATCTTATCTTTATTTTTATTTTTATTTTTATTTTATTTTTATCTTTATTTTTATTTTTATTTTTATTTTTCATTTTTATTTCTGTTTTTATTTTTATTTTTATTTTATTTTGATTTTTGTTTTAATTTTTATTTCTATGTTTATTTTTATTTGTTTATTCTTATATGTATTTTATTTTTATTTTTTTATTTTTATTTTTATTTTTATTTTTATTTTTATTTTTATTTTTCATTTTTATTTTTATTTTTATTTTATGTTTATTTTTATTTTTATTTTATTTTTATTTTTATTTCTATTTTTATTTTTATTCTCATTTTTATTTTCACTTCGATTTTTATTGCAATCTCATTTTTATTTTATTTCTATTTTTATTTTATGTTCATTCTTATGGTTATTTTTATTTTTATTTGTTGCCGCGCGGCGGGCGTCGGGCGCGCAGCAGGGGCGCGCAAAATCTTATTTTTGTATCCTTATCTACTACAATAAATAATTGCGCCATAGTATCGTGAAACCACGCTCTGTAATCATTTGTTGTCAAGTAAGATAGTTTATCATTCTCACTAATCGTATCTAAACCATTCTGTATCAAGGGTTCTACATGATCCCAAATGCGGTGTATATCTTTTGGCAAAACTAAAAAGCCCCTGTATTCTCCCATATTACAGCTCTTTGATAAGGTTTATTTGATGCGTTGTTTTTATTTCCCCCCAACCGCTTGCCATGAAGTAAGTTTCAAGAAAGTTAACAAGCTTTTCTCCCTTGAATCCAAAGTCCAGGCGAAATTTCTTAATTAGGTTGGACTTTGTGGACTGTTTTACTGAGGAATAAAGCTTTTTTGAAAAGTCGTCGTCTAATGAAAGCATTCCGAGAAACAAATCGCTTGGGGCAATTACAAACGGAAGGTTTAGAAGGTAGAAATTGCTGTGCTTGTACTTTAAGGCGTTGGTGAAAATAAATTTGTCGTAAAAGGAATTAAGCAATTAATTCACCTTCCCTTCAAGAATTGCGTGAACTGCTCGAAGCCTTTCAGCCTTCATTGGCCAAACAACAAGCGCGTTTCCCATGCGCTTACTTAGCAGCAGGCCCTTTTCAACAAGCTTTTTGAGATAGTATGTGTATTTTGTGCTGGCCTTCTTCTTTGACTCTCGGCTGTTTGTGTCTTCTTTGAAGTGTTCTGCAATTTCAATAGCTGATGTTGGCCAGGTTTCAAGAACAAAGTCGTAAATTTTGCTTTCCTTTGGCGAAAGCTGAGCCTGTGGGAAATGCAGAAGGCTTTCTGGCTTGACAGAATTTGAAGCCATGGTGGGCTAAGTAAGTGCAGGGTAGTATAAAAATATTGCTATTTGTTCTGGCATGGCAGAATTATGGGTTCTGGGGCAAAAGTAGGCGGGCAAGGGAATTGCCAGCTAAGTTTCTGCTTAAAAACTTTTACTGCATCAATTTTATGCATGACAATACTGACTATTGATCTTCACACCCACCTGCTTGAAATGGGCGTAAAACCTAATGATTATTGGAAACAGGTGAAGGAAAGGGGCCTTAATGCGGTGGCAATAACAGAGCATGTGGAAGAAGATCCGGTTTTAGCATACTACAAACTTGTTGGAAGAAAGCCCAAGGACGTTCTACTTATTCCTGGAATGGAACTTAACACAAATATTGGCCACGTTGTTGCGCTTGGAAGTTCTCCAAAAATTTATGAAGAGCCAGGTTTTCTGAAAGTTGGGCTTGATATTGAAAAAGCGCTGCGGCTTGCTAAAAAGCACGGGGTTTTGTTGAGCATTTCGCACCCCTGGGGATTTAGTCACGATAGTGCAGCGTACATTATTGGGGAAAGGCAGTTGGAAAAGTTTGTTGAGGCAAACGAGATTGGGGTTGAGACCTTTAATGGAATGATTGGGCACATTGAAAACTTTGTGTTTGGAACAAACTGGGTGAAGAGACCTCTTAATTTCTTTGATTTTCTTGAAAAGAACAAGGTTGCAAAGAAAACAAGGCTTGACAAAATTGGAACAAGGCTTAAAGAAACTCTTGGTAGCAAAAGTAAGGAAGCAATTGAGCGGTGTGTTAAGCCAGTTGAATTGGGAAAAAAGGCAGCGTTTGTTACTGCTGGAAGCGATGCCCACTATCCAAACAGAATTGGAAGCGGAATTTTGAAACTTAGTGTTGACGCTGAAAAAATTGATAACCGAACGCTTCTAGACGCGCTTTCAAAAAAAGATAATGTGGTTTGGTCCGGGCCAGGGGTTACTGAAACAATAGACGGGGACTTTAAGCTTGTGAGCGGGCCACCAAGCAAAAAGGAAGTTATTCTTGGATTAAAGTATGCGGCAATTTCAAAGGGCAAGAAGGGAATTGTAAAGATTGGAAAAAGGGGAAGAAAGGAAATAGTTAACATTGGTTCAAAGAGCAGGAAAGGAATAGTTAACATTGGTTCAAAGATTAGAAAACGGATTAAGAGGAATGACGAATGAAGGTAGCAGTTTATTCTGACACGAAAGCTAGCGAAATTCCTACTGAAACTGATTCGATTCACCTTGTAAGGCCTCTTGGGCGAAAAAAGATTGAAAAGCTTTTGAAAAGGTGCCCTGGGTGCAGGGAAATAAGCCTTAGTAAAAGCTGCCTTAAACGGCTTGGGCCAAAAACAAAGAGTTTTTTAAAAAAAGCAGGTGTTGAATTAAGCATTGAGTCAAGGCGCGGCCGGGCAATTGGAATTTCTCTTGAAAAAATGCTGCAAGCAATTGAATTAAGAAAAGATTACCAGAGTCTTCGAGAAATTGAAAGGCTTACTGAGATTCCAAAGAGCACTGTTCACTATTTAGTAAAGTATGCTCACCGCGATAAGGTAAAGAAAGGCGACTCAACTGTTTACTTAAAGTGAAAAAAAGCGCCTGTTTGTAACTAACCTTACAAAAAGAAAGAATTTAATAAAAGAAAAGCGTAATACCTTCTATAACTTTTAGTTCTAAAAACAAAAAGGAGGGTTTTGCTAATGGATAAAAAAATTGCGATTATCGCCCTGTTTGCGGTTCTGATGATGACAGTTGGACTAGCAGATAGTGACGATTTGAAGTATGAGAGCGGTGACACAGTAAGTTCAATTTATCGGGTTACTGGCTCAGATACTGGCGATGACTTTGAAGGGCCTTTGCCAGGCACTAGGGACTGTCCCACTCCAACAGGACTTGAGAAGGAAATCAGGACCTGTAAACTAAGAGGAATGGGGTACGAAACATTGCTTGATAAGAACGGATGCAAGCAGGTTGAATGCATGTTATTCAAATGTGAAGACAAAGACAAGCTTGAAAGACAAATGAAGGACTGTAAAGAAAGGGGTCTTGGATACGAAGTAGGTATGCTAAACACAGGCTGTAAAACAGTTAGATGTGTTGATTCAAACACCACTTGCCCTACAGAAGAAACAAACGAGGCAAAAGTAAAGGCCTGCAAAGCAGACGGTGGAAGGTACAAATACTATGTTGCCGACGACGGCTGTGAGTACGTTGAATGTGTCACAAGGCCAACGGCCTGTGAGGAAATAGACCTAGAACCACAAATGAGGAAATGCAAGGCTCGCGGTCTGGAATACCAACTATATGTAGATTCTGCTAACTGTAAACAAGTAAGGTGCAGGGAAAGGCTTTGCCCAAGCGAAAAAGAAATAGACAAAATGATTAGCAAATGTACAAACAACGGTTCAGAGTACCAAAAATACATTGATGATGCAGGATGCACAAGAATCAAATGTATTGACCAAGGAGTTGCTTGCCCAAACGAAAGATCAATTGAAAACAGAATTGTGGCATGCAGAAACAGAAAGTTAGAGTACAAAACGTACGTTGACGAAAGAGGCTGCAAAAGAGTTAACTGTACAGAGCCACCTTCAAACGAGACAACCGAGTGCAAAAAGTTTGTTGAAAACGGATGCACAGTAATCTCGTGCAGGGACGGCTATGTGTTCAACTCCTGTAAAATAAAAAACATCTGTCCAACTGTAGAGTGCAAGAGATTCAAGGACGAAAACGGCTGCATAGTAAAAAGGTGCAGTGACGGACGAGAAACCAGAGAATGTCCAGAAGAAGACGTTGAATGCAAAGTGTACGAAAGAGAAGACGGATGCGAAGTCAAAAAATGCACTAATGGAGAGGAATTCGTTGCATGCCCAGAAGAAGATGTGGAATGCAAAGAATACAAGAACGAAAAGGGCTGTATTATAACCGAATGTACAAACGGTAAAAAGGACAAGGTTTGCCCTGACAGTTCAGATGACATCGAATGCAAAGTGTTCGAAGACGAAGAAGGATGTAAAATAAAAACATGCTCAAACGGATACGAGGACAAGCGTTGCAAAGGAGAAACCGAACCAAAGTGCAAAGAATCTGTTGACGAAAACGGCTGTAAAATAAAAGAGTGCACAGACGGAAAGTATAAGAAAAGCTGCCCAGAAGAAGAAACAGAGGATGTCGAGTGCAAGAAGTACGAAACTCCTGAAGGCTGCGAAATAAAAGTGTGCACAGACGGCTTTGAAGTAAAAGAAT
>JASLNX010000012.1 GCA_030745815.1 archaeon | reverse complement strand
TTTTGTTATTATATTATTTATTTTAGCATATATTTTAACAATTCCTATTAGAGGTTATGAGTTTCTTGAGGGTTTAATTGATATATCTCAAGGGGTTCCTATTTGGGCGCATTTAATAATTATTATTTTTGGAAGCATTGTTGTAACAGTACTTCATTATGTGCTTGAGATTTTTATAAAGAAATATGTGTTAAAGTCCAATGCCTTGAAAGACTGGAAGAATTACAGCCAAGCGAGGACTTAGAGGAAGAGGGGGAGTTTATTGAGGATAAGCTTGAGAAGGTTGGCTTCAATAAAGATGCGTTGGTTGAGCTGTTGAAGGAGTTTGCTGAAAAGCAACAAGTTCGTGACACTAAGTTTCTACAGGGAAACAAGTTCAAGCGTTTCATTTTTGACAAGAGCAAAGAACTAAGGCGGCTATGGATACCCAAGCACTTTGAGATAACACAATATCTTAACGAGCTTTCAGAAGAAGACAGTGTGCAAGAAATTATTACCAAGTTTAAGTTAGAGGATCAAAAGGAAAGGGACGCAAAGTTTGAAGAGATTGCATTGGCAATCAGTGTGCAAGAGGATTTTAGGAACGCGCCCAATGTTGCTACAAAGAACAACTTGATTAAGGAGGCACTTTATAAGGCTGGAATCAGTGATTTCGTTGTTGATGACATAATGCGAATTAAAGGAAAAGCTGATTTGAAAGTGAGCAAATCTCAGCAAACTTTATAAGCTAAAGTTGTAGTAAAATAATAACTCCTGGCGGGCTACAAGTGATTTGAACGTCCGATACCATAAAATAGGAGTTTGAAAAGAAATGAGTTCACTTGCTTTTCTTTTCGGTTTTTCTTTTGTGAACACCTTTGCCGTCATAGAGTTCATAGGCTTCACCCACCTTGTATTTACTAGCAAGGTATTTCTTAGCTTTAAGCTTTTTTAGCACTTCTGACTTTAGCGCCCTTTTTTCCTTAACCCACCTAAATTTGGCATTTTGACGTTGGACTTCGCCGCTTGCAGTTAGTTTCACTGAATGCTTCTTCGAACTATCCCTAACTTTTGGCGGTTTTGGCATTCAAGTTCACCATTAAAACATCTGTTTTCAAAGAATTTAAGCCTTTGTAAAGCCTCTCCGCAAAAGCTAAATTTTTATGTGAAATTTATGCATTTTTCCTCACAAAAAGAACCATATTCTGTAGCATTTTTAGTTATCATTATCCCCATTTTTCCGAAGTAAAATGGATATTTTAGGTACTCCTTTTTCTTCAGGAACTTTACGAAATTTCTAAAGGCAAAACTTCTAAATTACTATGAATTATTTCACTGATGAATTCTGTTTTTCCTCGAAATCCATAATCATTTCAAGATATCCGGCAACTATATTTTCACAATTAGTTTCCAATTCAACCGGTGGAGAAAAATGGGCAGACCGGTCAGTCCAAATACACTTTTTCCCTCTTTTGACCTTAATCGACAACCCAGACGTCTGCAAACTAGAAATAAGCTTGTCTTGAAACGCCCAATGAGCTTTGAGCTTAGGTTTCCCGAGACTTTTTTTATACAACTTTGCAGAAGATTTAGAAACGGCTTCGGCGGCCGCATCTTCAAGTGAATCAGTTTCAATACCGCTTGGGAGTTTGAGTGACCAGGCAAAGTGGTTTGAGTACGACGCCAGCGACACAACTGTGAGCTTTTTTGCAGTAAAGACAGCTGATGGCGGCGTGAAAACGGCTTTTGATGCCTGCGATGTTTGCGGCTATGCCAAGAAGGGCTATCGTCAGGAAGGAAATTTTATGGTTTGCAACAATTGCGGAAACCGGTATCCAATAAGTGGAATCGGAACCCAAAATAGAACTCCAGGGGGCTGTTGGCCAGGTTACCTTCCAAGCAAGATTGTTGGCGAAAACATCATTATTGAGAAATCCGACCTTGAGGCTGGCGCGGTAAGATTCAAGTAAAGAGAATTCGCGTTTCCTAACAAAACGGTTTTAAATGTAAAAAGCATTATAGGTGAGTTAGAATGCCCAGTGAAACAAAAACGTCTCCGATAATTATTGGCAAAATGCATTGTGCTTCCTGCGCTCTTAGAGTGGAGAAGGCACTGCAGAAAGTGCAGGGTGTTGAAAGGGCAAGTGTTAACTTTGCAACAGAAAAGGCCAGTGTAACCTTTGATCCCTCAAAGACAAATGAGTCTGTTTTTGAGGAAACAATTAAGGCAGCCGGTTACGAGGTTGTTAAGCCTAATTTGGAAAAGGAAGCCAGAGAGGACGAGGTTAAAACTCTTAAGCAAAAGTTTGCGGTTTCCTTTGCTCTTAGTGCTCCCTTAATGCTTGTTATGATGGCTCCGGCCGTTGGAATTATTCTTCCTCAAATTATAATGGGAAACATGGCGATAATTCAGTTCCTTCTCGCAACACCTGTTCTATTTATTGGCAGGGGCTTTTTCATTCGCGGATTCAATGCCTTAAAGAACCTTAATCCAAGTATGGATTCTCTTGTTGCAATTGGGGTTGGTTCAGCTTATGCTTATAGTCTTGCGGCAACTGTTGCAATTTTACTGGGGTCAACGCAGTTCACTGCAATGGATCTTTATTACGAAGTTGCGGCGTTTCTTCTAACATTTATCCTGCTGGGGAAGTATTTTGAGGCCGTTGCAAAGGGCAGAACAAGCGAGGCAATAAAAAAGCTTATGGGCCTGCAGGCAAAAACAGCGCTTGTTGAAAGAGATGGTAAAGAGGTTGAGGTGCCAATTGAAGAGGTCAAAATTGGCGACATAGTTATTGTTAAGCCAGGCCAAAAGATTCCGGTTGACGGGGTTGTTGTTCAGGGCCACAGTAGTGTTGACGAAAGTATGATTACAGGGGAAAGCATTCCTGTGGAAAAGCTTGTTGGAGACACAGTTGTTGGAGCGACAATTAACAAAACCGGGTCATTTAAGTTTAAGGCGGAAAAGGTTGGAAAGAATACGGCTCTTGCGCAAATTATTAAGCTTGTTGAGGACGCGCAGGCAAGCAAAGCCCCAATTCAAGAGATTGCAGATAAGGTTTCCGCAGTTTTTGTGCCAACTGTTATGGCAATTGCCATTGTTTCAGCACTTGCCTGGTTTTTTGTGGGCCAAACGTTTATTTTTTCACTGACAATATTTATTACTGTGCTAATTATTGCCTGTCCTTGTGCAATGGGTCTTGCAACACCTACTGCTGTAATGGTTGGAACCGGGTTAGGTGCAGAGAACGGCGTGCTAATTAAAAGCGCTGCCGCCCTACAAAAGGCCCAGGAAATTAATACAGTTGTTTTTGATAAGACAGGCACTCTTACTGAAGGAAAGCCACTTGTTACTGATATTGTTTCGTTGAATTCGTTTACAAAAAACCAGGTTTTGAAGTTTGCAGCAATTGCTGAGAAAAGATCAGAGCACCCGTTAGGAGAAGCAATCGTGAACTCCGCAAAGAAAAAGCAAGTAACTGTTCCAGAGCCAACTTCTTTTAGTTCAGTTACTGGAAAGGGAGTTAAGGCAAAGTTTAATGGCAAAGAGATTTTACTTGGAAACAGGCAGTTAATGGTTGATAGTAAAATTGATGTTAAGGAAGTTGAGGAAAGTATGCTTAAGTTTGAGTTAGAGGGAAAGACCGCAATGATTGTTTCGTCTGGCGGAAAGGTTATGGGAGTTATTGCGGTTGCTGATACATTAAAGGATTATTCAAAGGCTGCTGTTGCAGAACTGCACCGTCTTGGAAAGCAGGTTGTAATGATCACCGGCGACAATAAGAGAACAGGGGAAGCAATTGCAAAGCAGGTTGGAATTGATGCAGTGCTTGCAGAAGTTCTACCTGGTGGAAAGGCTGATGAAGTTAAAAAGCTGCAAGCCAAGGGAGCAAAGGTTGCAATGGTTGGGGACGGAATAAACGATGCGCCGGCCCTTGCGCAGGCAGATATTGGAATTGCAATTGGGTCAGGAACAGATGTTGCGATTGAATCCGGGGACATTGTTCTAATAAAAGATGACTTGCGAGATGTGGTTGTTGCAATAGAATTAAGCGCTTACGCGATGAATAAAATTAAGCAAAACTTTTTCTGGGCATTTATTTACAACCTTGTTGGAATTCCAATAGCGGCAGGAGTGCTCTACCCATTTACTGGAATGCTGTTAAGCCCTGTTTTTGCAGGAACAGCAATGGCCTTTTCAAGTGTTAGCGTTGTAACGAATTCTCTTCTAATGAAAAGGTTTAAGGCAAGAATAAAGCGCAAGGCTTAGATTCTATTAAAATAATTCCCTTTGAAGTAATTTATATGGCTAGTTTGGTTGGGGAAATTGAAAGGCTCGTTAAAAGTGATGTTGCGCTTGAGGTAAAAGGACGCCTTTTGGAATTTGAATCGTTCAAAAACAAAAGAGGGGATGAGTGGTTTTCAGAACTTTGCTTTTGCATTCTAACTGCAAATTCTAGGGCTGACACTGCAATCCAGATTCAAAAAGAGTTGGGGACAAAGGGCTTTTGTAGTGCATGTGCTGCAGACGTTAAAAAATGCATTCGCAAAAACAAGCACCGTTTTCACAACAACAAAACAAAGTTTATTGTTGGGGCCAGAGAGCATCTTGGCGTAAAAAAGATTGTGCAGGAAATTGTTGAAAGAGAAGGGGAGAAGGCTGCAAGGGAGTGGCTGGTTAAGAATGTTAAAGGCATTGGCTTTAAGGAGGCCTCTCACTTTATGCGAAACGTTGGTTATAAAAATTTGGCAATACTTGATCGGCATATACTAAATCTAATGCTTGAAAATGGGCTCATTAAGAAAAAGCCGGTCTCCCTTAACAAAAAGAAATACTTGGAGATTGAAGAAAAGTTCAGGGCGCTGGCGAAGAAGTTGAAGATGCAGCCGGCGGAGCTGGATCTTTACATGTGGTTCATGAAGACAGGCAAGGTTTTGAAGTAATTTATACTAGCACTGTTTGCAAGATATTGAATAGATATCCTGTTGCAACTATTGCTACTGCTACAACAGTAAAAAATATTGCAATAAGTTTTAGCTTCATTACTCTTCTAAGTATAACTGCTTCTGGCAGGCTTAATGCTGCGATGGCCATCATAAATGCCAGTGCGGTTCCAAGCGGAACCCCTTTTTGGAATAGTGCAACGGCAATTGGTACTATTGCAACACTGTTTCCGTAAACAGGAACCCCTATTGCTGTTGCAATCGGAACTGTTAATATCCCTCCCTGGCTTATTATTTGATGTATTGCTTCCTCTGGAACAAGGTTGTGGATTACGGCACCAATCCCTACTCCAACTATTATCCAAACCCACAGTTTTTTAACAATTGATGCTGCTTCCGTGAGTCCAAACAAAATCCTTTTCTTAAAGCTTTCAAATTTTTCTTCTTGTCCAGATTTTTTTCCTTTTGAAATAAGATCTGTTTCAAGGTGTTTTTCTAATCCCATTTTTCCAAGAACAATTCCCGCAATAACTCCTATTGCAATGCCACTGATAATGTATGCTGCAGTAATCTCCCAACCAAAGAAGCCAAGCATTACAATGACAACGTATTCATTTACAATTGGGGAAGTTATAAGGAAGGAGAATGCCGCACCTAGTGGCACACCGGCTTCTATTAAACTAATGAATATTGGTATTGATGAACAGGAACAAAAGGGAGTTAGTGCTCCAAAAATTGATGCTCCAGTGTTCGCAGAAAATTTTCCCCTTCTTGTTAACAATTCTTTTATTTTGCGTTGTGATATGAATGTTCTTAGAATAGAAATTGCAAATATCATTACGAAAAGAAGAGCGATTATTTTAATTGAGTCGAAAACAAAAAAGTTTACTGCTTTCCCAAGTGCTGAGTTTGCACTAAGCCCTATTAGTGAATAGACTACCCAGTCAACAAATTGTTCAAGCAAGTAGAATCAGCTCTTATTTGCAATCGCAGCAGCATTGTTTTTTTGATTCTTTCTCAAGCTTTTTGTCAAGTCTGCTGGCTATTTTTGCAAAAAGTCCTTGTTTTTTGTTTGACATTTATAGTTCCTCTCTTTAGCTAAAATTTACCCTAAAATAAAGTCGCCAGTATCAGTAATTGTTGAAACAATCCCGTCAAGGTAATCAAAGTGGCCTTTCTCAAATTTAGCCAGCTCTTCAAAGAACCTTTTAATGTCTTCAACACTTGCTTTTTCTGCTTGCTTGCTGTAAAACAATTCTGCCTTTCTTTCAGCTCGCATTGCCCAAAGTAGTGCAGCCAGGTCACTTTTGTTTTGAAACTCTTTTATTTCAACATCTTTGCCGGGGTAAATTTTTGGCTTTTCAAAGCTAATAAGCACTTCGTCAATCACTGCAAATTTTCCCTGTTCCTTTAACTTGTATTCCACAATGCTTAGTGCTTTGTAGTGTGCTGATTCTTCCTTTGAAAGAAGTTCCATCGCCTTTTTCATTTCAGGGTCAGTTGCCTTTTGCGAAACCTTTTTGTAAAAGTCCCTTGCATCGGCCTCTGTTTCCTTTGCGATTGCAACGGCTTTACTTATTTCTTCCACTTGTTCTTGTGGAATTTCAATAAGCTTTTCAACTACTTTGTCCATTTCAATAACATCTTTGTCCATTCCAACACCTCACTTTGATTTCCACAGGCCGTGAACATTGCAGTACTCTCTTGCAACAATGTTTTCTGCCTGGATTCCAAATTCTGCTTCAGGCGCTTGCCCTGGCGTCAAATTTTGCCTGTAAACTTTTCCGTCTGCAACAATCTCAATCCACTGTATGTAGTGGGCTTCTTCCATTGGATGCGGTACTGAACCAACTTTTACTTTAACTCCCTTTTCTGTTTTCTCAATTATTGGAACGTGTTTTTCTGTTGCAGAGTCCGCTGTTTTTTCCTGCTGTAACTCCATTGGCTTTTCGCAGCAAACCAACTCTCCGCCGCCAACAAACAGCGCTTCAACAATGTTCCCGCAAACACTGCACTTGTAAACTTCCCCTACTTTTCCAACCCCCATAATATTTCCTCCTTAATCTAAACCGCAGGCACTGCAGCCTTCTTCAAAACACATGCACGCCGGCTCGTAGTATTCTCTTGCGTGTTTGCATGAAGGGCATTCTTCTGGTGGTTCTTCCCCTGTGTGAATATAACCGCATTTGCTGCATTTCCATTGAATTGGTTTTTTTCTCTTGAAAACAGTTCCATTTTCAACCATTTCAAGAAGCTTTTTGTATCTTGTTTCGTGGTGCTTTTCCACTTCGCCAATTTCCGTAAAGAGTTTTACCACTTCTTCTTTTCCTTCGGCCTTTGCGTCTTTTGCAAATCCTGGGTACATTTCAGTGTTCTCAAAGTGTTCGCCCGCAATTGCAGCCTTTAAATTTGCTTTCGTGTCGCCGATTCCATTAAGCTTTTTGAACTCGTCTTTTGCGTGCTGCATTTCGTTAAGTGCTGTTTCCTCAAAGATTTTTGCAATGTAATGCAGTTCCTCTTTTCTTGCAGCCTTTGCAAAGTAGTCATACTTGTTTCTTGCCTGGCTTTCACCGACAAAAGCTGCTTTTAAATTTTCTTCAGTTTTTCCCATCTTATCACTCCCTTTGTGGAAATAATATAATTGCACTAAATCTTATTAAAGCAATTTGGTTTCTTTTAGGAAACTATCTTGAGTAGGAAATTCCCGGCGCTTGTGGGTCTTCGCCGCTCTTGTTTTTTTTCTCAGCGTGGTATTTTTTGAAGAGTTCCCAGCAGTCTTTGCCTTGCTTTCCTCTCACAATTTTTACAATCTGTTGCTTTGGAATTGGCTGCGCTACTCCTGGAAGCGGGTTGTAGTCAACTAGTACAACGTCGTGAACTTTTATCTGCCGGGCAATGCCTGCTTCAACTCCAAGAACCATTTGGTTTTCGTCCCACATTTCAACAATTACTTGAACGCTTGAATCGGACGAAATAACATCCTTGTCCGGTTTGATTATTTTTAGAATTTTTCCCAAATGAAAGTGCACCATTTTAATTACCCCCGTTAAACCAAAATTATTGGCTTCATTAAGTTTTTAAAGCAAGGGATGTTTGTCGTCAAGCACATTCTCGTGAATGCGGCTTAGCCACTCTAGCTCGAAATGCTTTCCCTTTTGCAAGTCTTTAATTATTATGCCAATGCGCTCAGCCGCAATTTGGGTGGGCACAAGAACAAAGTCTGCTTTCTTATCATATAGGTATTTTGCGTCCTTTAGGCTTGCTGCAAGAATTATCAGCGTTTGCCCCTTTTTCTTTTTCTTAAACTGTTCCGCCAATCGGCTGTTGATTTCTATGTCCATTACTGTGGAAACAACTATTTTTGGCTTTTTTCTCTTGATAAACTTTACCATTTCAATGTCTGAAGCGTCTCCGTAAAGGCAATGCAATTTTTTCCCAATACATCGCTTTACAATTCTTGGGTCGTAGTCAATTACCAGTATGTCTTCAGGCGGCATTTTAATACTTGAAAAAATCTTTTTCCCTGTTTCGCCAAATCCAAGCAAAACCAAGGGGTAGTTTTTTTCTTCAACCCTTGAAAGGGCTTCTTCTATAAATCCCAACTTTTTAAGGAATGGAATTCTGTTAAACATAGCCTCGTAAATTCTGTTGTTGTACAAAATTAAATATGTTGAAATTCCAATTGTTATCACTGCAACCATGGTAATTGTTGCGGTTACTGTTTCTGAAAGGTGTCCAACGCTTTGCCCCAAAAAAACAAGTATTAGTGAAAACTCGCTTATTTGAGCAAAGCCTGTTCCCGCCATAAAAGAGGTTCTACTTTTGTAG
>JASLNX010000011.1 GCA_030745815.1 archaeon | reverse complement strand
AACGATTTTTTGACTGCTTCCCGCAAGGTCCAAAAGAATTTCCACAACGTCCTTAACCGAGTGGAATTCTCCGCTTCCTAGATTAAATGCTTCTGCCCCAAGTCGGCTTTCAACTGCCTTTTTTCCAATGAGAATTAGGCCTTCTGCAACATCTTCAACGTAAACAAAGTCAAGCAGGCTTTCTCCCTTGCCTGTAACCTGTGGCTGTTTTTTGTCCAAAATTTGTTTTATTGCACCTGGAACAAGCCTTGTAAGGTTGCTATCTTTTCCACCAAAAACGTTTCCAGGCCTTGCAATCGCAACGCTTAAACCGGCCCCGGACGCCTTTTTGCATTCGGTTTCAGCGGCAATCTTGCTTTTTGCATAAGCGCTTTTTCCCAGCAGTTCGTCTTCTTCCGAAAAACAAGTTTCAGTTTGGCCGCCGTATGTTTTAACGCTTGAAACAAAGACAACTGCCGCGCCTACTTCTGCCGCGGCCTCTAAAATATTTTTCGTTCCATTAACATTAATATCAAATGCTAGGTCAAGGCTTTCTGAGGCGTCCTTTACTGAACTTACTGCCGCAAGGTGAAAGCACACAACTGGTTTATTTGAAAAAGCCTCTTTTAATTCGCTTGGATTTCTTACATCTCCCTTAATTGCATTAACCTTTTCTGTTATGCCGTGCATTTCAAGAAGTTCCTGACTGCCGTGTACTATTCCTGTTACCGTCGCTCCCTTGCCAACCAACTTTTCGCACAGCCAAGCGCCAATGAATCCGTTTGCGCCTGTTACAACAACGTTCTTTCCTTCCCAGAAATTCATATTAACAACTTCCCAAACTTTATGCTCCCCAAAAGCCTGAATAGCTTTACCGCAATTACATAAACTATTCCTGAAAGAATTATTAAAATCGTGTGCAGCGGCGTTTTATTGTTAATGAATATAATTCCACGTGGAGAACTTAATTCCATTTTTTTGCTGCTGCCTTCCCAAAGGTTTGCCACCACTTTAAAATCTGATAGCGGGCTAACTAAAAATCCAAGTTTTACGTTCAGGAACTTACCAGCCAGTTTTGGATGCTTTTTGAAGAGCAGCACATCGTTTTTGTGGTAGTCCAGTCTTTTTAGAACATACTTTACAAATGCCGCAAATCCCTTTGGCTTTAATTCGGTGTGGTCGTGAAAGTACATTGGTTCCGGCAATCGCTTGTACTTGTATCCAAGATCCATTACGCTAAACGTTAAATCAGTGTCTTCCCTGTAGTAGCGGTAGTTTTCATCGTATCCGCCAACTTTCTCCAGCAATTCTTTCCTGAATGCTGTGGATGTTCCCCCGTAATCTCCAAAGCTGCTTACAACCCCAACTTCCTTATCTTCAAATCCCTTAATTAGTTCCTTAAGCCATTTTTTCTCTGGTACGCAGTCGTGGTCCATGTTTACAATAATTGGGTGGCTGGCCATTGCAATTCCTGTGTTTCGGGCTTTGCAGACTCCTTGGTTTTTTTCAAAGGCCTTAAACTTTATTTTTTTCTCTTTACCAAATTCCTTTTGCATCATTTCAACTGTGTTGTCGCCGCTTCCGTCGTCAACGACAATTATTTCAAATCCAGCGGGGTAATCAATTTTTAGCATTGCTTGCAAAACGTTTCGCAAAATTCTTGCATTTTTGTAGGTTGCAATTACAATGCTTACCTTGGGAAAAGAAAAGGCCATGATAATCAGATTTTCTTACTTGTGTATGTTTTGTGAGTTAGTTTGGGGATTTCTGTGTAATCAAAGTAGCGAAATTCCTGTGGCCCCATTTCTTTGGCCCACTCAATTGTTTTCTCCAAACCATCTTCCATTGAAACCTTTGCTTGGTAACCCAAAAGCTCTTTTGCTTTTGAGGTATCGCAGTAGGTTATTTTAACGTCAGATGTTCTCTTGTCAACAAACTCTACTTCAAGGTCAACACCCATCTTTTCAATGGTCATTTCCGCAAGCTCTTTTACTGTGTGAACTTCTTCTGTTCCAATATTTACTGGGTTGTTCACAAGCTTTTTGTTTCCAAGAATGCTGCAGATTGGATCCACTACATCGCTTATGTAAGTAAATGCCCTTTTCTGCAAGCCGTCTCCAAAAATTACCGGGTTTTCGCCCTTAAGGCACTTGTTGATAAAAATTGGCACAACTCCCCTGTATGGGTCGTCCATTCTTTGCCTTGGTCCGTAAACATTGAAGAATCTTACAATGTAGGGTGTTATTTGCCCGATTTCAAAATAAACTCTTAAATAATCCTCAAAGGCTTTCTTGGTAATTGCGTAAGGGTCCTCTGCATTTAATGGGGCAGTCTCTTTAATTGGAACCTTGTCAGGCTTCCCATAGGTTGCAATGCTACTTGTGAAAACAATGTCTTCAATGCCTGCGTTAATTGCCTCTGCTAGAACAGTAATACTTCCAATGAGGTTTGTTCGCGCATTGAAAATTGGAATAAAAACGCTTTGCCCTTCGGCTGCGTGAGCCGCAAGGTGAAATACCGCGTCGCACCCTTTCAATGCTTTTTCGCAGTCCTTTGGCTTACAGCAATCCCCTTCAACTACTTCTATGTCTGAGTCAAAGTATTCTAAATTCTGCTTTCCTCCGACAAAATTGTCAAACAATCTTACTGTGTGGCCTCTTTTCTCAAGCCCTTGTACAACGTGACTTCCAATAAAGCCTGCTCCACCTGTTACCAAAATTTTTCTTCCCTCAGTCATCTTAAGTTCTCCTTAATTGCAGCCGCAGCCAACATCTTCACTGCCGATCTTTTTTTCAACTTGTTCTGAGCCCGCTTTCTTTGCGTTCTCAACATATTCTGCAAGGCACTTTTGCACCGCTCCCTTAACTTCTGGAACGTCAATTCCAATGTTCTCAAGCTTTTTTGTTGAGAGTACGCAGTTGGAGCGCCCGGCCTTGGTAATTCCACCCAGATCGTCAAGGCTTATAACTTCAAACTCGTGTTTTTTCCCTGAGACCTCTGAGTAAATGTTTAGAATTTCCTCGTGGTTTATTGTTCCCTTGTTCACAACGTTAAAGATTCCAGTTTCTCCTTTTTCCATTAACTCTTTTGTAATTCTAAGAGTGTCTTCAACAACACTTATTGAGTTTGGAACCGAGATTATTTTGTTGTACTTCAAAAGTTTTTCAATTAAATTTCTTGGGTTTGGCTCTGAATCAATTGGCATGCGTAGTCTTACCTGCAGCACATCAAATTCCTTCAAAGTCTTTTCCGACAAAAGCTTGGTTCTACTGTAAAAGCTTCCAAAAAAGTTTGGCTCGTCGTCTTCTCCAAACCCCTTGCCACCATTGTCGCCTTCGTAAATGCAACCGCTTCCAAGCTGAACAAGTTTCACGCCTGCCTCTTGGCATGCTTCAACCATCAAAAGTGGGACAGTTACGTTTCCCTGCATTGTTTCCATTTTGTGGTCTTCGCACCAGTCAATGTTTGGCCTGCCGGTTTTTCCAATGCAGTTAATTACAAATTTTGGCTGGTGTTTCTCAATTTCTGCAGCAACGTCCTGTTTTCCAAAAATTCGGGCCTCGCTAATTTGGCTTTCGCTAAAGAAGCTGTTGAACCTTTTTCCAAAATAACCTTTTCCAAAAATTAAGTGCTTGCAAGCCATTTACACCACTGTTTAAGCCGTTATTAAGAGAATTTAGTGGAAATAATTATAATAAACCCTTCTGGTACAAAGCTAATACCCCTTAAATCAAAGCATTTTAATAGCTTTTTTGCCTTTATTGGTGCTATGCGAATATTCTTCATAACCCATACTTATTCCTTGGGGGGCTCTGGCGGCGGAGAACAGTTTGTTTCCTCTTATCTTAAACAGCTAAGGAAGCGTGGCCACGAGGTATTTGTGTTTACAACAGCAAGTGCAGACTACAGCGCGCAGGAAAAAGCTCTTGGACTAAGTGTTTTCAAGGCAAAGTGTTGGGGCCATCATGCTTTCCACAAATTTGAGTACCTTCTCCAAAGAGGAAAGGCAGTTGAACTTGCAAGAGAATTCAAAGCAGACATTATCCACGCACAAAACGACGCTTTTCCTGGACTAATTGGCCAGCATGTAAAGAAA
>JASLNX010000010.1 GCA_030745815.1 archaeon | reverse complement strand
AATTTTTTTCATGGGCATTCAGTAGCACTGTGGGGCTTCCTCCGCTTCAGCTTCTCTACCGCATGAACTGCATTTGAATTTCGCCATCACATCACCTCCCCTTTGATTGAAACAGTTTTCTGAATTACTTCAATGTCTTTTCCTGAACTCTCAACCGCTTCCTCTACCGCTGCATAAAGACCATAGCAGCAGGGTACCTCCATTATTGCAACAGTAATACTTTTCACATTGTTTTGCTTTATAATTTCAGTTAGCTTTTCTTTGTAGTATTCTACGTCGTCAAGCTTTGGACAACCAATAACCAGTGATTTGCCACGCAAGAGTTCACCGTGAAACCCCCCTAATGAGAACGCAACGCAGTCGGCTGCAATAAGTAAATCTGCGTCGTCGAAATACGGGGCGTTTGGCGAAACAAGCATTAATTGTACAGGCCATTGCCTTAGTTCAGATTCCTGTTTCGCCGTTGCCCCAGAGGGTTTGGAACGCTTTTCGTTTCTGAAATCAACAGCATTGCTGCCAGGGCACCCGCAAGGCAGAGGTGAGGTTTCAGCCTTCTCTTTAAGCGGGTTTTCAATTCCCTTCTCTTCAAGAAAGGCCACTGCCTGTGCAAGGTACTTTTCCTCGTTGTGGTCTCTTAGATGCTCAAGGTGTGCCTTAATTGTGTTCTCCCCGTGCTTTACAATGTTTTCCATAACCTTTTCCTCGTTGTAGGGTTCGGCTTCCCGTTCAATTACGGTTATTGCGCCCTCCGGGCAGTGCCCAATACAGGCTCCCAGTCCGTCGCAGAACAAATCGCTTACAAGCCTTGCCTTTTCGTCAATTATTTGAAGTGCCCCCTCTGGGCAGTTTGGAATGCACTGGCCGCAGCCATTGCACTTTTCGTTATCTATTTCAATAATACTTCGCTTCATAGTAGAACCCTCACGTTATTTGATATCCTTTTTATACTAAATATATTGTAGATACCTCTTTAAAAAGTTTGAAGTTTCTAATAGTATATTATGAACAAAAAGTGCCCGGTTTTCAATGTAACCTCTTTTATTGGAAAAAAGTGGACCCTTCTTATTCTCTTAGAGCTTTACAAGGGCAAGCTAAAGTGGAAGAGGTACTCTCAACTTAAAGACAAGTTGCCTGGAATAACTCCAAAAATTCTTTCAATGCGACTTAAGGAACTGCGCTCTAGAAACATGCTAAAGCACAAAGTTAGCGCCAAAACCTTCCCCATAAAGTCTCAGTACTCGTTAACTCCGCGGGGCGAGGACTTTGTTAAAGTAATTAAGGGCGTAAAGCGCTGGGGCCTTAAATGGGGCCTTAAGAACGAGCACTGTGAGAACATGAATTGCAGTGAGTGCGAACTTTAGGGCTTTTTCTTCTCAAGGCTTGGCGAATTAATTAAATGAAAAAGAAGGAAGGCAAAGGAGGGGGCATTTAATGGAGGAAGGTAGACCTAGCTAAGGAGGTGGGGGTTGGGAGTAAAACAAGTTTACAAGTTCCTTGCTAAATACAAGACCTTCCTCCCGGACTGAACCTTCTTTAAATGCCCATCCTTAAACAGTTTGTTTAAGCGCTGGGAAGCTGCGTTACTTCCCTTGTAGCCAAGTTCCGCCCTCACCTCTTCGGCGGAAACGTGACCACGGGTTTGGGCCAAATGAACTATCATCTGGTCCTGTTCTGGCAATACCTGAGTAGAGAGGTCGTGTGGTTGGGGTGTTTGGGTTAAGGGGGTTGAATTCTCCGAAATCCTCTCTGTTTTAAGCTTGAACATGATCTGGTCGTACTTGTCTGCAATTTCGTTAAGAATCTTGTTTGTTTTCTCTCTTTCCTCAGCAAGCTTGAACAGTAGAACGGCAATAAAAGCCGGATCCTTACTATGCTTGTAGACTTCTTGGAGGTCTAAGCTCAGCTCGTCAAACTTTGGAGATATCTTCTTTAAGATCTCTGGATTCTCAAACATATTTGGCACTCCCTTGCCAGACTCATGATTTTCCATATTACTATCATGATAGAATCATGATATATATAAAGCTTTCCTTTTTGGAGTCTTTGCACATAAAGGGTGTACAAGTTTGCGTT
>JASLNX010000009.1 GCA_030745815.1 archaeon | reverse complement strand
GATTGCCAAAGCAACAATTGCCGCAATAAGCAGTTTAAATGTTGAGTATGCTTGTCCTTGATTATTCAATTAAATCACCAAATAGAGAACAACAAACCTTGTATTTAAAGCTTTTGTTTTGGTTTGGCTGTTTCGCTTTTTACCGCCCAATAAAACCACGCAATGTAAATTGCGGCAATTGAAACAAACAGAAATATTCTAAACAGCAAATCGTGAGCCAGTTCAATTACTTCCAAACTATCGACCCCAAGAATTAACAAAGTGGTAAAAGAAATTCTGAAAATGTTTAGAACAAAAATAATTACCGCTGCTAGCGCCGCCCCTGCTGCTCTCTTCTTCAAAGAAATTCCAACGGACGCAAGGATTGCTGCAACAATTATAAACAGCTCAAGCATCCCAGTACAAAGCGGACTGATTTCAATCTTAACTCCGCTTGGAAGCGAAACCACTGGGTTTTCTTCAGTTGTTACTTCCCCAGAAAAAATAGTTGCAGTTAGTCCCGCAATCCCATGCTGCAAATCTGGTTCAGGAATAATTGCGTAAAAGCCAATTGATAAAATAAGATAAACCACTACAAAAAGGCCTACAAATCTGCCGGTCTTTCTTGCCTCGGCCCCATCAAGCTTTAGGGAAAGCGGACTTTTAGCAGATAACGATTTTGGCCCCTTTAATTTTGGCAACTTCATTTGTATTTTTCATGGAAATAAGATTATATATAACTTTATGGCTATTAGTGAGTGAAACTCATTTCGAGCGTGGTTCAATTTGGAGATTGGTGGCTTTAAAGTAGGAGACTATGCAGTAAAAGAAGAAGGTAACAAAAGGCACCTTCTGTTTGACTGCAGAAACTGTGTTTACGGAACGTCTGTTGCAGACGACCCAGCTTGCAGATACCACGTTATAAGTGTTCTTGGAGAAGTTGAAGCAGACCTAATTGTTTTAGCAGACGTTTACGAAAGAGTTTACGACGAAGAGCAAACCAAAATGCTTGCAGAGGTTGCAGGGCTTAGACAAAAGTTTAGTATAGAAGGTGTTTGGAGCTACAAGCACTTGGGCGGAAAGGACGAAGTATGCGAACAATACTTTTCAACAAGGCACGACATGGTTGTGAAAATTGCCCATGACCTAATAACATTTGACCCGGTAATGGCTTACCTTACTCTCTTAAAAGAACTGCAACTTGAGCAAACCAAAATGTCCGAGTCCGGAAGCGAATACAGCGGCTGCACTCAACCATACATCAACACCTTAGAGCACTTAAAAAATAGCTTTGAGGGAACGGCCATGATGGGCCAGACAAAAGACTTTCTTTCAAAGATGAAAACAGTTCCAGACTCTCGAAAAATTTACCACTCACTTTTTGAAGTAGAAGTTAAGCCGTCCTTTATTGGATCAAGACTTTTGTTTAAGGAAATGGAAAAGCTTGAGCTTTTGGATGAGTACTCAATAAAGCAATCCACTGTGCAGATTTTTAATCACCCAAGCAAAACCGAAAACATGTATTTTGTTAACCCGCCTGAATACACTCTCTCGCCAGATAAGTACTTTGTGATGTCCAAAACAAGAGAGGTTGTTGCAGGATACAAACCTGGAAAGACAAGCCTTAGTACTGTTGCAAAAAGCAGAAGCTACTTTGAAAGGGTTTACGAGTCAACAATAAAGGACGTTGCAAAGCAAAACAACATAACACTCACACACAAAGAAATTTTAGAACTTGCATCAGTTGTTGCAAGATACACTGTTGGCTACGGAATTCTTGAACTGCTTTTAAGCGACAGGCGCCTTACTGATATTTACCTTGACGCCCCAATTGGGCAAAAGCCAATTTATGTTGTGCACTCTGACTTTGGGCAGTGCCAAACAAACATTCTTTACACTGAAGGCGAGGCAAATTCTCTCTCCAGTAAATTAAGGGCAATGTCTGGCAGACCGTTTGATGAAGCCCACCCTGTTCTAGACTTTGATTTGCCTGAACTTGAAACAAGGGTTGCAGCAATTGGACCCCCCCTTTCTCCGGACGGAACAGCATTTGCATTCAGGCTTCACAAAATTACGCCTTGGACCCTGCCACAGTTTATTGACGTTGACTTCCTAAACCCTCTTGCCGCCGGCCTGATTTCATTCCTAATAGACCAGCAGGCCACAATGCTTTTGACAGGAAGCAGAGGAAGCGGAAAGACGTCTCTTCTTGGAAGCTGTCTGCTTGAAATTTTGCAGAACACAAGAATTATTGTTCAAGAGGACACTCTTGAAGTTCCGGTTCCATACATGAAAAAAATTGGCTACAATGTTCAACGACTAAAAACCAGGTCTCCAATTAGTGTTAGTAAAACTGAAAGCGAAGTATCCCCCGCCGAATCCCTTAGAACTGCTTTAAGGCTTGGGGACAGTGCGCTTGTTTTAGGAGAAGTTAGAAGCAAGGAAGCAAAGGTTTTGTACGAGGCCATGCGAATTGGAGCGGCTGGAAACACAGTTATTGGAACAATTCACGGAGACTCGGCCTACAGTGTTTGGGACAGGGTTGTAAACGATTTGGATGTTCCAAACACAAGTTTTAAGGCAACAGACATTGTTGTTGTTGCCCGTCCAATAAGATTTTCCGGTTCCCTTAAAAGAAACCGAAGGGTTGTTCAAATTACTGAAGTTAAAAAGCACTGGATTGAGGACCCGGAAAGAGAAGGCGGGCTTCTTGACTTAATGCTCTACGATGCAAAAAAGGACACTCTCGAATTAATGGAGGACAACTTAAAAGAATCCGAACTGTTTGAAAAAATCAGCCGAGTAAGCGGACTAAACATAAAGCAAATTTGGGAAGACATTAGAATGCGAGGCAACGCAAAGGCCTTCCTTGTTGAAATGAAACGCGAAAACAAACTTCCACTGCTACTTGAAGCAGAAAACAGTTCAATTGCAAACAACAAACTTATTTTGTTTAAGGAAGAGCAACTAACTGAATCTGGAAAAATTGATTACGAAGACGTTTTAGGCAAGTGGAAGTACTGGGTAAGAAACACTCTTGTTCCAGAAGTTAAGAAAAAATCTTGAATTGATTCACCATGGCAGTGAGAAAGAAAAAAAGACGAGAAATTAGTCCAGGTGAACTCTACAGAGAAATTGCCGTTTCAAGAGAAGACTTTGATAAGGGAGAGCGAAAGCTTACAAAACGACAACAGCACCCTTTTGTAAAATTCTGCAAGTCGGTTCACAAAAGGTTTTCATCGCTTGGAAATGGTGCAAAATTTGAAGAAGACTACAGGCAGGCAGTAGGTTTTCTTGGATGGGACTTAAAGCCTGAAGAGTTTGCCGCAACCGCAAAGTTTGTTCTGATTGCAGGAGTTATTTTGGGAGTTATTTTTGCCCTTGCTATAAGCATTTCACCACTTGGAGAAATGGTAGCCGACTTTACTGGAATGCAACAACTTGTGATGATTTACATATTTGCTCCGTTTCTAATAATTGCACTGCTTGCAACAAACTATGTGCAAAGCTATCCAATTTCAGCAGCGCGAACTGAACAAACAAAGGCCTTGACCTATGTTCCTGAAATGGTCGGATATATGATAATGTCAATGAAGCTTGTTCCAAATTTGGAGAAAGCTGTTGAATTTGCAGCTGACCATGGAACTGGAAAAATTGCAGACGATTTCAAAAGAATTATTTGGGACACAAACATTGGAGTTCATAACACCTTAAGCGAAGGCCTTG
>JASLNX010000008.1 GCA_030745815.1 archaeon | reverse complement strand
GAAATACTTTGTGCGTCAGCGTCTTTTACGTAAACAGAAACTGTTCCTGTTTCGGTTTCCTCTTCTTGTAGTAAAAGTTGTGGGACTGCGTCATCAAGGCTTATTACCCCGTCTTCAATACTAAATCCTGAAATTGGGCTTGCAAGAAGGTTTCCGCAGTTTGCTGGAACATCAAGTTCTATTTCCCCTGTGCTTGTGCTTTTTTGTTCTGAGAAAGTACTTTCAGGGTTTGAACAGCTAAAGTTTAGGGTCACTGGCTTTTGAAGCAGTGAACTGGTTTGTCGATCCATTAGTTGGATTGTTTTGGATAAAATTGCAATTTCTTTTGAAAGAGAAATGGCCTTTTCATCTGAGGTTTCTGCGTCAAATTCTTTTGTTGCCTCTTCATAGCCTTCTTTTTCTGTAACAACTGTTACCTCTGTTCCTGCTGGGAATGTAAAAACAGCTTTTCCTTCGGCGTCTGTTTCAATTACAATGCTTTGGTCGTTAAACGAAACCGCAAGGCTTGCGTTTTCAATTGGCGAACCTTCATCGTAATCTGTTACAACAAATGTAATGGTTGCTTGTGGTGCAAGAAGGCCTGTTAATAGTACGGCAAGTCCTGCAATAATTAGCAGTGCAATAATTGTCATTACTGGAAAAGAAGGAATGTTTTTTGATTCAAGAAAGTCAACGGCTGGATAAAGTGAAATTCCTTTTTTATCAGCCCAGTCAATAAAAGCATAGTACTTGTCTTCTGCTTGCAAGTAATAATCCTTTAAAGCCATGTGTGTTCACTCGTTAAAGTTAGCTACTATTATTGTGTCATTCAGTATTTATTAATCTAATGCCCTGCCGTTTACCGACTAAGAGTAGGTCTTCCTTATTTAAATGCTTTTTGTTTTCTTTTCAATCACTTTGGAATGCAGCCAAGGGCGTTCTTAAAGCCGTCGTCAAGTCGTGTAACACAACTCCACCCTTCACTAAAGCTGCAGGCTGTTTCTGTTGGCGCGCTCCCATACTTGCAGTCGCCTCCAATTCCGCCTTGGCTCCATCTTGCGGTGAATGGTGTAAAGTAGTTGTCCAAAAGTCTTATGCTGTAAATTTTGTCGTTTGGGTCGGCCTTATCAACCATATAAGTTCTGTCAGTTTCCTTAAACCAAAGTGTTACACTTACTTTTTCTATTTCAGTGCAGTGTGATTGTCCTCCGTCAGACCCGCCGCCAGTGCATGCCAGCTGGCTGGTTTCAATCCCTGGCTTTTGCAGGTCTCCAAATATTCCTATTTGTCTCTCAGGGGTTCTTGGGCAGGAATTAAATGAATACCCTGCACCTCCTCCTGGTGTGCCAACTGGGGTGGAGTCACTAGGTAGCTGTGTGATGTTTTTTGACCTAAGTGAGAAGGCAGTAATATCTAATTCTCTAATGTAATCACATTCATTTCCTCCAACAAGTACAAACGAATCCTTTGGGTCGGCGTCAAGCCAGCCGCCTGCAACAGATGCTTCGGCAATATCGCACACTCTTTTTTTTACAACCTTTTTCAACACCTTTTCCATGCTGTTTTCTGCTCCGCTGTCAGGGTCAGACGCATTGTATGTTTGCCCAGGCAGCCAGGGAACAGAAAGGTTTACCATAACATCTTGGGCTTTTACATTGTCTCCTGGGCAGTTTGCTCCTGCAAAGCTTACTGTGCCTGGTTTTGTAAAAGGGTTTCCTCGCGGGTTGCAGTAGCCTTTATCGCACATTCCAATTGCCATTTCTTCAATTTGGTTGTGAATGTTTGGTGAGAAAAGCCCTTTGTCAGTTGCTCCTGCT
>JASLNX010000007.1 GCA_030745815.1 archaeon | reverse complement strand
TAGGAAAAGCAATTTGCACGGCGCTAAACTTAGTGGGCACTCTGATCACAGGGTTGTAATGGCTTTGTCAGTTGCCGGAATGAATGCTTCTGGCCAGACTGAAGTGGCCACTGCTGAAGCGGTTAAAGTAACTTTTCCACCCTACTTTGATTTAATGAATGGCCTTGGGGCCAAAATGGAGATTTTACAATGAATCTTGTGCTGATTGGATTTAAGGCAAGCGGAAAGAGTGCGGTTGGCAGAGGCCTTGCTAAAGAACTTGGAATGCGCTTTGTTGATTTGGATGACTTGATTGAGGAAATTTATGAAAAAGAGCACGGTAAGAAAAGTTCTTTTAGGGAAATTTATGCAAACCACGGAAAGAAATTTTTCCGTGAACTTGAAAACCAAGCTGGTGAAGAAGCTGCGTTGTTGGACAATTGCATTATTGCAACAGGCGGCGGAACCATGATCTTTTTTAAGAACCACAAGCTCCTTAAAGAGCGCTCTAAGATAATTTATTTAATTGAAGAGCCTAAGGCAATGCTTGGAAGAATCCGGGCAAGAGGAATTCCTGCATTTCTTAACCCTGAAGATCTTGAAGGGAGTATGAATCGTGAGCTTGAGAAAAGAAAACCGGTTTACGAAAAGGCTGCAGACTACAAGTTTGATATTAGGGGTATGATGCTTCAGGAAATCCCTGGTAAACTAATTTCCTTTCTAAAAGATGAAGGGGTGCTTTAATGCAAAGTGTTGAAGTTAAATTGACTGCTGGGGCAAATCGTTCTTACAAAATTTTCATTGAAGAGGGGTTGCTTGAAAAAATTCCTTCAATTTTGTCGTCCGGTCCAATTGGAAACAATTACGCTGTAATTTGTGATTCTTCAACTGCAAAACTTTTTGGAGAAAAGCTTGTTGCAGACCTTAAGGCAGCTGGATTAAATGCTTCGCTTTTTTCGTTCCCGGTTGGGGAGAAAAGTAAAGCCCTTTCTGTTCTTGAAGGCATCCAGAACAAGATGCTTGAATTGGGATTTAATAGAAAGTCGGCAGTAATTGCTCTTGGTGGCGGAGTCACAGGAGACTTAGCCGGCTTTGTTGCAGCAACTTATATGAGGGGAATTTCTTATGTTCAGGTTCCAACAACTCTTCTTGCAATGGTTGATTCAAGTATTGGAGGAAAAGTTGCAGTGGACCTTGTTGGCGGAAAGAATTCTTGCGGGGCCTTTTATCAACCAAAAGCCGTTTTTGCAGATATTGCCTGCCTTAAGTCCCTTCCAGACGCCCAGATGTCTATTGGAATGGCTGAATCCATAAAGCATGCTGTTATTGCGAACAAAGCACTTTTTGATTTTATTGAGGCAAATAAGGAAAGGATTTTGGGCAAGGATTTGCCTATTTTAGAGCAGTTGGTGGCAAAAAACTGTGAAATCAAGGCCAAAATCGTTGAAAAGGATGAGTTGGAGCAAAATCTTAGGAAAATTGTGAATTATGGGCATACAGTTGGCCACGCAATAGAGCTCTTGGGCAATTATTCAAAATTTTCACACGGCCAAGCGGTTTCAATTGGAATGGCCGCCGAAGCAGCAATTTCTCAAGCTCTTGGATTTATTTCAGCAGACGCTGTTAAAAGGCAAAATAATTTGCTGGAATCATTTTCCTTGTCAACAAACCTTCCAAAGTACCCTTCAAAGGAAATAATTGAGGCAATGCAAAGGGACAAAAAGTCAGACAGTAAGGCATTAGTTTTTGCCTTGCCTTCGTCAATTGGTTCAATGAAAACTGTTGATGGCGGTTACGGAATAGAGGTTGACGAAAAAATTGTTTCAAGCGTTTTGGAGGGGGCTTAAATGATTGCCGTTCCAATAACTGCTGAAAACTTTGATAGCGCGCTTGAAGACATTGAGGTTGCGAACTCAAAAGCAGACATTATAGAACTTCGCCTTGACTTTTTGCAAGAGGTTAACGAAACAATTCTTGAAGAGCTTTTGGAAAAATGCCAAAAGCCGGTTATTGTAACTTACCGCAACAAAAATTTCGGTGCAGCGGTTGAGCCGACTGAAAGAATGTTTATTCTTAGAAAAGCAATTGCTCTTAACGCACACTTTGTTGACCTTGACTTTGACGAGGACAAAGAAGTTATTGCAGATATCATTTATGAAAAAGGGGGAACTGCAGTAATTCTTTCACACCACGACTTTGAAAAAACCCCTTCCTTTGAAGAGCTTGTTAAACTGTTGGACTTAATGGATTCGTCCTTTGCTCCGGATATTTTTAAGATAGTAACATTTGCTCGCAACGAATCTGACAACAACGCAATTTTGAAGCTTGTTGAGACCGCAAAGGCCTCTGGAAAGAAAATTATTGGATTTTGTATGGGGCAGAAAGGAATAAGTAGCAGAATAGAGAGTATTAAAGCAGGAGCAGTGTTTACATTTGCTTCTTTGGGGAAAGGGAAAGAGAGCGCTCAAGGGCAGCTCTTGGTTGAAGAAATGAGAAAGGAGCTTGAAAAAAATGCTTGACAGTAAAACAAAGCTTATTTCGTTACTAGGGCATCCGGTAGAGCACAGCATTGGACCAGCAATGCATAACGCGGCATTTAAGGAAACAGGCCTTAACTTTGTTTACTTGGCCTTTGACACAACACATCTTAATACTGCATTAGCTGCAATGAAAGGCCTTAATTTTAGAGGATTTAGTGTAACAATTCCGCATAAACAAAAGATTGTGGAACTTCTTGACAGAGTTGACCCGCTTGCTGCAAAAATTCTTGCAGTTAATACTGTTGTAAACGAAAACGGTGTCCTTGTCGGATACAATACAGATTCTGACGCAGCTATAAATGCGTTAAAGGGAAAGATTTCGTTAAGTGGAAAAAAAGTTGCATTGCTTGGAGCTGGTGGAGCCTCGCGAGCAATTGCTTTTGGCTTGCAGCAGGAAAAAGCGCTTACAACAATTTTTAACCGCACTTTTGAGAAAGCCAAATCGCTTGCAAAGGCAGTTGGCTGTGAGTACTCTCAGTTTGAAAAGCTTGAGTCGTTTAAGCCGGAAATAATAATAAACGCCACATCTGTTGGAATGTCTCCAAAAAGTGCTTCTTCACCGGTTGACAAAAGAGTTCTTAAGAACAAACCACTTGTTTTTGATGTTGTTTACACCCCGCTTGAAACAGTTCTTCTAAAGCAGGCAAAGACCGCTGGCTGTGAAACAGTTTCAGGGCTTGAAATGTTTTTAGAACAGGGGGCTGAACAATTTAAGCTTTGGACAGGGCAAGACGCCCCGCGTGAACTAATGCGAGAGGTTGTTGAAAGGGAGCTGGCAAAATGAGCGGAAACGTTTTTGGAAAGGCATTTCAAATAATGACATTTGGTGAGTCACACGGCGAAGCTATTGGAGTAGTTATTGACGGGGTAAAGCCTGGTGTGAAAATAAGTGAGAAAGAAATTCAAAAAGATTTGGATAGGCGAAGGCCAGGCCAAAGTAAAGCAAGTACTTCCAGAAAAGAATCTGACAAAATTCACATTCTCAGCGGAATTTTTAAGGGAAAAACAACTGGAACACCAATTTGCCTGATTGTTAAAAACAAAGGGGCAATTTCTTCGGATTATGATTTGATTAAGGATATGTTTAGGCCTGGCCAGGCAGACTTCACTTACCTCAAAAAGTATGGGATTAGAGATTACAGGGGCGGAGGCCGTGCTTCTGGCAGGGAAACTGCTGGACGGGTTGCGGCTGGAGCAGTTGCTAAAAAGATTCTTTCAAAGAAGAAAGTAAAAATCCAGGCTTACACAATTCAGGTTGGACGCGAATTTGCAGAAACATTTAATGCAAAAGAGATTGAACAAAATTCTGTTCGCTGCCCTGATGCAGCCGCTGCAAAGCGAATGGAGAGAGTAATTCTTGCCGCAAAAAGTGAGGGAGATAGTGTTGGCGGGGTAGTTGAAATTGTTGCAAGCAATGTTCCAATTGGTTTGGGCGAACCTGTTTTTGGAAAGCTTGACGCCGAACTCTCTAAAGCTCTTGTAAGTATTGGGGCGGTTAAGGGCGTTGAATTTGGAGCAGGTTTTGCTGTTGCAGAACTAAAGGGCAGCGAGTGCAATGATGAAATGCAGTCCAAAGCTGGAAAGGTTAGGTTCAAGAGCAATAATGCTGGCGGAATTCTTGGAGGAATTTCAACAGGCCAGGATATTATTATTAGAATTGCAGTTAAGCCAACTGCTTCAATTTCGGTTGAACAAGATACGGTTGATTTGAAGGGAAAGAACAAAAAGATTAAAACCAAGGGAAGGCATGACCCTTGCATTTGCCCACGAATTGTTCCGGTTGCAGAGGCAATGGTTGCACTTGTTTTAGCAGACGCTTTGGCGGTTCAGCAAGCCAGAAAGAAAAATTAGATTTAAGATGTAATCCATTGCAATGTTTAGTTCAATTGCGTGGCCTGCGCTTGCAAATTCTTTTCATCTTCTTTTAAGCTAGAAAGTAGGCCCTTAGTTTTCTGTATATTCCCTCTGATCTCTTCTAAAATGGGTCTTGAAACCTCTGCTTCCCGTGGGTTTCCAATTTTCACCATTCTTCCCAATACCGCTCGTTCCCTTCGTTCGTCTTTCCTATGTAATGCACAGGATATGCCCTGGTTGTGTATTTCAGCTCGAACCCGTCTCAAACCCGATTTTAGTTTCATCTTTTTCAACGCCCTTGCTGCTCGTTGTCTCCAGGTCATTGAGTTTTTATTCTTAGGCATTAGGGGAATCGCCGGTCTAGAAACCTATCCATTAGATCGCGCCTTAGGTGCTCAAACCTGTCAATTTCTGGCCCTAAATGAATGTTTCTTAAATAAATGTTGTGTGAGTTTGCTGCGGTCAGTAAGCTACGTGCAATTTTTATGTTAGAAATGGGAGTGGTTTCAATCCCTGCTGCCTTTAATCCTTCCAGAAGGGCAATTTGGCCCCTGAGCTTTGCGTGTATTTGAGCTCGTCTTTCTGGGGTTGTCCTGCCAAGTAAATGATTTGTGTAGTGACTTAAATAGCTTTTTTCGTCTTTGTAAATAATAAGTGCTGCGTTAACGCTCATTGTCTTATTGTATTCAAGCTCCGCCATTGCTTGCAGTATTCGGATTCGTTTAGCAACCAAGGCGTGAAGTTTGGTCTTTGCTCTCCTTTTCAAGTTCAATGAATCAATAATTAGGCCGTCCATTGTAATTTGCATAGCCTCTCTTGCAGCCCTTGTCCCAGGCTTTAACTTTGTTCTCTGGGCAAGGTTTTCCAAGTGTTCAATTATTGCATCTGCAGTAAGAAGTTTTACACTTGCGCACTTCTCCTTCACTGGTTTTTTAGCTGCTCCTCTTTTTCTTGCCATGATAATATTACTTAATTAGGTGGAATTTAATTGTTTGCAGCGCTTCCTAAAAGCCGATTTCTTCTGCAATTCCTTGCATTGCCTGTATTGCAACCTCAAGAGAGTACAGGGAAAAATAGTAGCAAGTTATTAAATTTGATTGGCGTGGAATTGTTACTACTATGAATTTTCCCAGTTTCATAATGGGTAATAAGAAGCTAGTTTTTGGGAAGTATAAGAAGATTCTTAGAATAAAAATAAACCATGAACGGGCGGGCTTTTTTGCGTATTTTATTTTTGTACTGAATCAACTTAGGTACTGTGAAAAGCACAATCTTTTCCCGGTAGTTTATTTTGGAGAGCGTTCAGGCATAGGTTTCAATAAGTATTTTGACCCAGGCCACGGGGATAATATGTGGGACTACTATTTTGACCCGGTTGCAGGGTACACTTACAAGGACATTTGTGAAATGGTTGATGACCCAGCCAACCCACTTAAAGAAGAAGATATTATAGAATTGGGCGGCGGGGATTTGTGGTATTTACACAAAGAGGATCCTGAAAGCATTTATGGTTACACTTACGGGGTTTATAAGTCAAAGGAGGAGTTTGACGGGGCAGGGTATAACAAGCAGAGAAGAAAGGCCAGTTATTTTGTTGATAAATATATAAAGGTTAAATCGCACATTACAGAAAAGGTAAAAGAATTTTACGAAAAAAATATGGCAGGGCATAATGTTTTGGGCATTCATCTTAGGGGAACAGATAAGGGCAGCGCTAAAGCCTCATCAAACGTAATGCGGGTTATTGGGCCTGAGGCATATGTAAAGGAAATTGACAAATACTCTGAGAAAAACCCCGGCTGCAAAATATTCGTGGCCACAGACCAGGAACAGTATTTGGAATTTATGGAAAACAAGTATGGTGATAGGGTAATATCTTACGACGCAATAAGATCGCACAATCAAAAGAATCCGTTTCAAGTTGATGACGGAAAAAATTATAAGAAGGGGGAAGATGCATTAATTGACTGTCTCCTGCTTTCAAAATGCAATTTTTTCCTGAAGTGCACTTCGCACCTTGGAGAAACAGCGCTTTACTTTAATCCAAAGTTGAAGTGCTTGGACTTGAATTATTTGTATTAACTCACTAGGCCATTAAAAAAAGAATGCTGCGTTAGCAGCATCCCTTGTGGGCAAGTGCTGTGGCCGGTAGTAAATAATTTTTTCCACTATTTTCTTGAGATAATTATATCACTTACTTCCATGTCTTTTGGGAGTTCCAGAATTTTAATCAAAAGTTCTGCAAGATAGCTTGGTTCCATGTAGGAACTAAGTTCGGCTTTTTTCCCAGTTGCCTTTTCAAACAGCTTGGATTTAAATCCCCCTGGGTTGAATCCAATTACTCTGCACTTTGTTCCACTAAGCTCCAAGCGTGCGTTTTCCGAGAAACCTCGCAGTGCCCATTTGGACGCGCCGTAGGCTCCTTGGTTCTTGTATGCCTTAAATCCAACTGATGAGCCAACGTTTACAATGTCAGACCCATTGGCTTTTATTTGTTTAATTAGTCCTGAAACAAGTTTCATTGGGGCAAAAACATTGACCTTGAAAGTGGCTTCAATTTCGTCAAGTTTGAGTTCCTCAATTGGCTGGATGTTTAGTACGCCAGCGCAGTTGATGAGCGCATCAAATTTTGGAAAATCTTTCTTAATCTTTTCAACTGCCGCTTCAATTTCAGCTTCTTTTGTTAGATCAGTTGCGATGTGTTCTACTTTGAGTTCTGGCTTTTGCCTGGAAATCCCAATAACTTCAATTCCCTTTGCCAAAAGCTGTTTGGATATTTCAAACCCTAAGCCGTCGCTTGCGCCGGTAACAATAACTCGCTTCATGAAATAACTAAATGTAGGAAACTTTTAAAGGGAAATGTAGGCTACAAATTAGGCAAGCCTTTTTTGCACTGCTTCCCCTTGCAGTTCTCTTAGGGCATCTGTGGCAATCCAGTGCGCTGCCTTTGAATCAATCTTAATAATTTCTTTTGCGGCAGTTATTGCTTTTTTGTTTAGTGCAATGTTTCTCTTCCCAATTTGCCTAAGTGCCCAGTTTACTGCCTTCTTTACAAAATTTCTTTCATCTGTTGCGTGCTTTTTAATAAGCGGAAAAAAGCGTTCAAATTTCTTGTCATCTGCTTCTTTATCATGAACTGAAAGGGTTGCCATTAGAACAAACCCCGTTCTTTTCACAAACTCTTTCTTCCTTGAAGTAAATTCAACTGCCTTTTTCCAGGCAAACGGAGTCTTGTCAAGAAGGTTTCCACAGCACTGATCGCAAACGTCCCATGAGTTAAAGTCCGCAACCCATTTTTCAAACTGCTTTTCTGAAACCTTGTTTGGTTCGCCTACAATGGATGCAAGAATTCTTGCCTCGTGAATTCCCGAATCCCACAATTGCAGTGCAAGACTGTGGTCTTTTCCAATTTCTCTTGCAATCTTTCTTACAACTGGCATGGAGACGCCAATAGCATTACTTGTGTCAATTCCAAACCGGGCCATTCCTTCAATGTTCTTTTTGCTGGCGTTTGTCTTTAACTTTTTGATTATTTGGGCTAGATCCATTAAAGATCTCCATTTCGATGTTCCACGTACTCGTCCCAGTGTTTTATTTCAAGCGAATCAAGCGATTTTTTTGAAAGCGAAGTTATTAGTAGTTTGGCAAGTTGTTTATTTGTGATTAGCGGGACTGAAAAATCAACTGCGTTTCTACGAAGGGTGTATTCTGATTCAAGAGCTTCTTTGTCGAACTCGTCTGGGATTGCAATAACCAAGTCAAGTTCTCCTTTTCGAAAGAAATCCAAAACATTCGGCTTCTTTTTCTCTTGAATTTTGTGCAAAACCTTTGATTTAATCCCCTGTTCTTTTAGGAAGTTAGCAGTGCTGTCTGTTGCAAACAATTCAAACCCTATATTTTGCAGTGTACGAATTTCTTCAAGAAGGTGGAAGCGGTTCTCATCCCCGCTAATGCTTACAAGAACGTTCTTTTTTGGCATTTTGAACCCTGTTGCAATTAGGGCTTTTAAAAATGCGTCTTCGTCGTCTGATCCGATGCAGGCAACTTCTCCTGTGGAAGACATTT
>JASLNX010000006.1 GCA_030745815.1 archaeon | reverse complement strand
CCTAAATTAATTGAAACCCAGCTTCCAACCAAAAAACTTACTGCAATAACAAATGTTGCAATAACCAAGTGCTCTGCAATAACTTTCCAGGGCGCGGCCTTCTCAAGCTTTGCCAAGCCATAACTTAATACAATCAAAAGAAGCGCTCCCCATCCAAGACTTATCATAATTGCGGTTTGCAGTTCAAAGGAAAGAACTATTACTGCAAAACTCAGAGTCAAAACGGCTTTTGAAAAAAACGTTGCTGCTGCAGACTTCCAAACTTGAGAAGTAGTGTGTGTTCCTTCAGACTCTTCTGAAATATGAATACTCATTGCGTCAGCAAGCCCGTCGGCAACGGCAATAACAATTATTCCTCCCAAAACAGCAAGTCTTGAGTGAGTTCCTGCGTCCAGTCCAATCATTAGCCCAAGGGTTGTAATAATTCCCGAGGTTAAGCCAAAACTTAAGCCTGTTTTAATTGAGTGCCCAATTTTCACGCTACAATTCCTCCTATGAAACTACTTTTAGGCCATTCTCCTTCAAAAGCTTTGCGGTAACGCCTTATTCTTTAACAAAACCGCCTTACGCTGCCTGTGCTTGCGGTTGTGTCATCTGCTCTAAGGCGGCCCTTACCTGTTCAATTGTCCTATACTGTTTAAAAAGTTGCTTTGTCTGCTGTGGAGCTAAATTTGCACGGTTTGCCATTTCAGCCATTGCTTCAAGTTCTTGCACTACTTCGTGCCCGAACTTTTTTCCGTGAAACAATTCCGGAAGCCTTTCTGGTGGAATCTGAAGGCGAGTGCACAAATTGATTGCCTGTTTCTTTTCACGCCTTGCGTTTAGCCACAGAACAGATTTCTTTAGTAAAGCGCGCATTAGTGCTGCCTTTTTGCTGCCCCGTATTCTTCTGAATGCATCGGACACTGGGTCTCTTCTGTGGGTTCTTGCCATTTTTATTCCCTCGTATACTAATTCAGTGTTTTAGTTTATTTAATCATTTCTAAGGCCTAAAACCTCGTTGCCCGGCCTTTTAAATAATAATTTAAACAATAAACCCCCTTACTTATATATGCTAGAGACCAGTTCACGCAATTATTTGCTTATCCTGATTCTAGCTCTTTTTTTAATTTTGCAAAGCACAATTGCTTTTGCTGAATGGCAGTGGACCTGCCAAGCGTTAGAAAGCACAAGCGAGTTTGGAGAATACTCTTCACTGTTGGAGGGGGCTGATGCAAATATGCATATTGCCCACTACGACGCCACCGCAGATAACTTAAGATACTGCGAAGGAACAGCAGAAGACTGGACCTGCCAAGCGATAGACAGTACGGGAGACGTAGGACAATGGATATCAATTACAGAGGGGGCTGACACAAACATGCACATCAGCCACTACGACTCTACAAATACTGCCCTAAGGTACTGTGAAGGAAAAGCGGCAGACTGGACCTGCCAAACAATAGACAACACAGGTAATCTGGGGAGTAACACATCCAATGTGGAGGGGGCAGATGGTAACATACATATAAGCTACTTCGACAGCACCCCAAATTTTGACCTAAGATATTGTGAAGGCGCAGGGGAAGAGTGGACTTGTCAAACAATAGATAGCACAAATCAAGTAGGGTGGCAAACATCAATTGCGGCTGGGGTTGATGGGAATATTCATATCAGCCACCACGAGAACACAAACGATGACTTACGTTACTGTGAAGGTGCAGGTGCAGAGTGGACTTGTCAAACAATAGAGAGCATAAGCGACAGGGGGTGGTACACATCAATTATAGAGGGTTCTGACAATGACCTACACATCAGCCACTACGACGCTGGAATCAGCGCCCTAAGATATTGCAAAGGAAAAAACACCGAATGGACCTGCCGAACGATAGACAACACAGGCACTGTGGGATCCTTCACATCAATTACAGAGGGGGTAGACGCAAACATACACTTCAGCTATCAGCTTACTGGTATATCCTATGACTTACGTTACTGTGAAGGTGCAGGGACAGAGTGGACTTGTCAAACAGTAGAAAGCGCAAACCTAGTAGGGGAGCGAACATCAATTGCGGCTGGGGCTGATGGAAACCTACACATTAGCCACTATGATATCACATCTGATGACCTAAGGTACTGCGAAGGCTGGTTCAACACCCCGCCAGTTGCAAACATCACTACCGTGGACGGTTTTTCTGATAGGGGGTCATTGTTGTTTTCTTATGTTGATGACGGTAATCTGACTGTTCGTTTTTATGCTTATGGTGCTGAGGGTAATGATTTAAATTTTAACATGTGGTATGGGGTAGCTCAGTCCGCAAAAACTACTGCAATTGTTGAGGATTTGAATCTTAGCTCTGCAATTTGTGATTCTGATACCAATTCTGTTCTGGGAACATACTGCGAATGGGACTGGGACATACTAGATCTTGCCGACGGAAACTATTTCATCACAATTGAAGTAAATAACGGAACGTTTTCCGATACAAACAGCACAGAGTATGTTGATGGAATACAAATTCACATTGCGTCACCTGCACCAGGGGTGGGTACACCTGCTAGTTGCGGAGACGATTCCTGCGATTTTGCTTCAAGAAATGAAACAGCAGTAACTTGCCCAGCAGACTGTTCAGCGGTCTGTGGTGATTCTGCTTGTACGCACACGGAAAGTCCTGAAACCTGTGCACTAGATTGTATTGGATGCGGTGACGGAAAGTGCGGAACCGGAGAAGATTGTTCAAATTGTGAGAATGATTGCGGAGTGTGTGAAACACAAGAACCACCAATTGAAGAGCCAGTGGAGGGTCCTGTTGAGCCGGGAATCGGTGAACCATTAAATGGTAGTTCTAATGGAAGTAGTGTGCAAGAGCAGCCAATAGAGTGCATAGTAGATTCAGATTGTGCAAATAACAATCCTTGCACAATAAAAACCTGTGTTGGAACTACTTGTCACACTGTTCCAAAAGCAAATGGGAGCTCCTGCGGCTTTGCGAGAGAATGCGTTAATGTAGTTTGCACTCAAATGTCGATTATTCCAACAATTCCAGAAGTAGACACAACAACCCAAATAGCAGTAATAGCAGCAGCAGCACTAATTATTGGAACCGCCTACATCTACCTACATTCCATAGTGTAATTTGGCGGTAAAAAACACGCATTCCGGCTTTGCACAAAAACTATTTTCTGCACAAAAAGGGGGTTCGCAGATAGGTTGAAATAGGAGAAAGAACTCTATTTTTAATATGCTTAAACCAACTCCAAAAGTAAAAAAGCCTTTGAAAGTAAGGTGGCGAAACTGGAGGGCGTACAGAAAAGAATCTGCCCAAATAAGGGCGGAATTGGGACAAACAAATAGTGCGTTATCTAGTGCCAAGAGTAAAATTAAGATTGGAAAAAGCGGACCATCCACAGATTATGGTCTATTGCCTCTAGATGCAAAAGGAATGAAATACTTTTCTGATAGACTGGCAGAAGGGAAAAGGGAATTTAGTTTATTTACTACAAAAAAAGAAGAGCTCATACTAAAATTAGAAGCAATAAAAATAAAATATGGCTATTGAAACACAATCTATTTCCTGCTCAAAAAAGGGGGTTCGAAACCCAAAGTTATGCTCCCTTTTTGTGCAAAGACACGCATTCCAAAAGTATTTAATATAGGAAGTGGTTAATTAATTGAAATGGCCAAAAAGTTACTTATTTGCTTAGCTTTGCTTTTGTTCAGCAGCCAGTGCCTTGCAGTAGGCAGCGCTGAAGCCATTAATTTTGCGGAAAATACCAATCATCTGCTTTCAGGGGATGAGTCTGCAGTAATTTTTCCGGTTGTAAGGATTTCTCACAGCAGGCAAGAGTATTGGGTTGTGTCAATTGTAAGCGATGAAAGTGTTACAGGGTTTGCGCCTGTTCTTGATGCAAGCGAAATGGAGATTGCTAAAGGAGATCTGGCTAGATCAAGGCTTATTAAGACCATGCATTACATGAGGCTTTACAGCAGCTTAAAGGATGATTTTTCAAAGCAGGGAACCTGGGTTTTTAACAATCTTGATGTTGAATTCTTTAATTCCCTTTCAAACGAACTCAAAAACGAAAGGGTTGACTTAACAACTATTGAATCAGAGCTTGATGGGTATGCAAGTTTGCAGGCAATGTCTGAAGACCTAAAAGGCCAGCTAACGGTTATGTCTTCTCTTGTTGTAGGTATTGCAGATGAAATGAATGATTTTAAGGCAACAGAGGCCAAGTTTTTTTCTGACCCTGACACAAATTCCTTGAACAATTTTATTGACAATCTTGACACGGTTTTTGCTTCTCTTAAAACTTTTGAGGCAAAGCGCGCTGATTATTTGGGTGATTTGGATAAATTAAAGCAAGGGGTTGCCCAAACTGACCTTTCAGTTGAAAGCAAGAGAAGTTTAAACACTTTAGCTAACGTTCCACAAAAGATGATGGAGGTAAGCAGTAGATTAAACAATGCAGTAAACTTGCAGGAGAAAACCGACGAGGCCTTAACAAACGTTTTGAACCAAAACAGTGAATTAGTTCAAGATCTTGATCTCAGAGAAAACCGAAGTGTGGCCTGGCTTAGAATATATGGTTTTGATGAGGAAATTCTTGAGGAAACAAGCAAGAAAAATTTAAACAATGTGGATTCTCTTAGTAAACTTATTGAAATTGTTTTAAACGAACAGTACCTTTACCAGTGGGAAGAGCAAAAAGAGGTTTTATTACTTCAGGAAAGCTGGAGTAAAGCTCGCGCCTACTATGAGAATGGGTCCTTTGATTCTGCTGAAAGCTTTGCAAAAGAGTCCAAAAAGCACGCTGTTAAGATTTTTAAGGCTGACCTTGCTGAACAGGAACCAGTGGTAAACACAGATTTGCTTGTCACAGGGGCCGTTTTATTAATTATTGCAATCATAATTATTTACGCATTAAAGAACAGGGAAAAGCTTTCATCGCTTGTCTCTGCGCCAGAGGAAGAAGAAGAGGGAGTGCCTTTGTATGATTGGGAAAAATAGAGTTGTCTTGCTTGCATTGCTTTTTGCACTTTTTGTTTCAAGCGCTTTTGCAACTCAAATAAGCGTTTCAGTTTCTCCAAAGAACAAGGCAATTGATGTTCTTAGACTTTACTCTGATGAAACTGCTGAATTAGAAATTGTTGTCACAAACAATTCTGCACAGCCTGTTGAAAATCTTAACCTGCGCTTTTCAGTAAAGGACACATCTCTTTCACTGTTAAAAGACTCTTTAGCAGTTGATACCATTGCCGAATCAATTCCTATTCTAAGTCCTGGTGAAATAAAGCTAATATTTGTAAAGGTTAAGCCAAAAGAGTTTTCACAGGAGCAGCAGCCGTTTTCTGTAAATTATGGGTTTGAAACATTTACACACGGTGCATTTACTATTGTGGAAATTGCCGAAAGCCCGCTTGAAATTCAAGGAAGGCTTGCAAAGAGCGCTCTTGATTCGGGAGAAGGAAGTAAGCTTGTTCTTCAGTTGAAAAACAAAGGCGATTTTCCTATAAGAAACATTTCTGCAGAAATTATTGTCCCAAACGGCCTAATTACAAAGAGCCCGCCTTTGACAATAGGTATTCTTTCACCTGGTGAAAGTATTATGGATAAGGAATTTATCTTTGATGTTGACCCAATTGTTTCGGGAAGAAATAAAATAGTTCTTTTAGCCTCTTTTGAGGACGCTGCTGGAAAGCATGTTCTTGAAAGAGACTACTTTGTTGATGTACAAAACAGAAGTGCTGTAATATACTTTTTGGTTGCAGCAATAATTGTGTTAATTGTTATTGCGCTCTACATAAAAAGAAAGCCAAGTCGTGATGAAAAGCCGTTGGGGGAACCTGAACTCAAAGAACTCAACGTGGAAGGGGGAATAAAAACAATGGACCTTCATGGTAATGACGTAAAAAAATAGTTAACTGTAAACCTCAATAACGTCAAAGTTTTTCAATTTGTAGTCTTTTGGAACGCGTTGTCCACCATATTTGCTGCTTCCCCATAGCTTTGCATACTTCATTTTTGAGAAATCTTTGTGAAGACTTTTTGCTGCCTCTTCAACGGTTGTTCCAGACGGCATAGCAAGAGGAGCGGTATAATCAATTTCTCGCCCTGGTTTTTTTGTGTAAACAAGTACCTTTCCAAGCAACTTAAAAATATCCTCTTTTAAATTCTCAAGATTTTTTCCAGTTGCATTATCTGAAAATGCGTCAATAGTAATTGATTTCTTAAAAGTAAGTGATTCGTTTAAGGCCATTGACACAAGTTTTAAGTCTGTTGGTTCTGACAAAACAACACTTGCATGCATTAGCCCAACATCTTTTAGGTACTGTTGCAGTTCTGTTTCCCTGCATTTTAGAAACTGCTTACCGGCAATTGATATGCCTCGTTGGTTCACAGTTGAAATTTTTATCCTTGGCTTTCCTCTGTTTAAGATTATGCCGGCATTCTCAAGTTCGCTTTTGAGAACTTCTTCGTCCTTTTCACTGCTTGAAACAAGAACAACAACATCTGCATTCCTCACAATCGCAAGAACTTGTGGGCCATTAAATTTGCCCAAACTGCTGCCTTCAACTATTGCTGGAATTTCAACAAGCTGAATTTTTGCGCCGTGAAAGTCCAGCATTCCAATTTCAGGTTTTGTTGTAGTAAATTCATATGGTGCGATTTCAACGTCAACTCCTGTAAGTCTTTTTAACAGCGTTGATTTTCCGCTGTTTGGTTTGCCTACCACTGCAACCTGTCCAATTCCTTCTTTTGGAACTGAAACGCTTTTGCCCCCTCCCTTTTTCTCCTGTTGCTTTTTTTTGTCCATTTCCCGCCTTACTGCGGCAATTTTTCCACTAAGGTCCTTTCTAAGATTTTCTCCACCTTTATGGCTTGGTGCGGCCCGCTGCATTTCAAGAAGTGCAGCTAGTTTTGCCTCTGGTGAATTAGCCTGATCATAGTTCATTCGGGCTTTCTCAAATTCGATGGTAACGTTTGAGGGCATAGTAAAATTAGTCCTTGGAACACTTTAAAACAATTAGTTTCTTAGAAGAAATCTTTAAAGTTATCAATTGCAGTGCTCAAGTTCTGGGTTTATCTTGCACAAAATATCTTGGCTGAGTTTTGGGTCTGGGGCTTCTTTACAGTGGTCTATTTCCGGGTTGAGTTCGCACAAAGCTTTAGCTAAACCCTTAGCGTGTGTTGAGTACTTACAGTTTACAGTTACTGTTGGGACTAGGAAAACCTGCAGTTTTTTAGCAAGCACTTCATCTTCTGTGAACTTGTTTTCTATGTCGTAGAGGCAATCGTTTAATTGTTGTTTATCATAATTAAGATCCATTCCTGCAATCATGTGGGTTTCGTCCCCTACTAATGGGAGTCCGTAGTGGCTGCTGTCTTTGCAGTTTTGTGCTTCAAAAGGCTCAAACAAGTTGTTGTCACTTATTGAACAGTATCTTGCATAGAATGCGTCCTCTGCTTCTGCAAGGAAACCCTGTTCGTCAGCGCACACAAGGAACTTTGAAAGATCTGTTATATTTCCCCTAGGTATTTCTGCAGGGAATTCAAAGAAAAGTGGCAGGAAGTGATACTGGAAATCAATTCTTCCTTTATACTGCTCTTGTAAAATCTGAAGGGTTTCTCTTGACTTTAAGTAATTCTCACTGTATGGGTCTGTGAAAACATCTACTTTTGCAAGTTTTCCTTCTTCCGGCAAGCAGGCTTCTGAATCGTTTAGGATGTCAACGTGGACTTCGCCGTCAAGGCCGACTTCTTGCATTGTGTAAATATCTGCTGGCGGGTGGAATAAAACATTGTTTGGGAAATTTATTGAAAGTACATTCATTAAAGATTTTAAACCGATTGAGCCGGCACCAATTTTTAGACTCTCGTCAGCTTGAATAATCAGTGAGTCAGACAGACTTGTTGCGTCAATTATTAATATTGGCAATTTTTTTAGATTAAGTTCTTTTACAAACTGTTGGCCTTCTAAAGTGGAAGCTTCAACTTCTTCTACGGCAAATTCAATTCCGTTTTTTCTCAAAAGCAGTTCAAAAGAGTTTCCTGCGTGGCAGCCGTTGCATTCCTTGCTATAGATAAGGAACATTTTTGGAACCACGTCTTGTGTTACAATTCCTGTCCCGTTTCCGTTTTCATTTCCGTGGAAGTTTCCAACGTTAACATCGTCTGGAGTAGGAGACAGTATAATTGTCGCGTAACCTGCAACAATAACAAGAGCAACAGCAAGTATCAGCGCAGTTTTATTTTCCTTGAGCCATTTTCCTGAATCTCTTTTGGCTCTCTTGTGCTCTTGCGCTTTTTTTACAGCCTGATTTTTTAGGGCTTCAACAGTCTCTTCTTTTTCTTGCTTAAGCACCTTCTTGTCTTGCGCATTTACTTCTTGTTTTTCCTGTTTCTCCAATTAATCACCAAAAGTTGTCTGCAATAATTATTTTGCTTAATTTATTGAGATTAATATCTTTTAATAACTTATTGCTTTTGTTAGAGCCTAAGCAAAGTAATAAAAATCATACGAGTAAGACATTATTTGGTGGAAATGATTATAACTGTCTTTCTTGTGGTATTAGTAGTTTCCCTTATTCTGGGAAATCTCTTGCTTAGCTTGCTTAAGCCAAAGCCAGTAGCGTCAGCTGAGCATTCAATGCCGCGGGCTAGTTCAAAGCATTCAAGCGACTCATTCAAACCAAACTCTGTTTCAAGCCCTCAACCTAACAAGCAAAGCATCTTTTCAATTAGTAATAGAATTGATCGGGTTGAAAAGCTTCTTTTGAGAGCAAATGCTCCAAAGTTTATTGGCAAGAAACTTGATTCAACTGTTCTTGGAAGAAAGATGAGTGACTTCACTGAATTTAAAACCAATACCAAGGTTGAACTTGAGGCCTTAAAAGAGGACGTTGCAAAGCTTAAATCTGAACTGGGTGTAAAGGAAAAGAAACGCCCTGGGGGAGATTTTGAAATAAGTGATGACAAGCTCCATAGCCTGGTTTTTCGCTCAGACGCAAACAAGGGCTAGCTGTTTTTCCAGCTTTTTCTAATTGCTTTGTCTTTTGAATTGTCTCTTGCAGTTTTTGCTAAAACACTTGCAGCACCAATAACTGGGTTTAAATCATCTCCTTTAACCAAGAATTCAACCCCCTCTGGCACCTCCTTTAAGCGGCTTCCGTCCACTAAAATCCTGCCTTTAAACCCTTTTTTCCTAAAATTTTGCACTATTTCAACAATCATTTTGGCCTCTATTTCGTTCATATTACTCCCTTTTTCCCGTAGGCTATCTATTTCAGAAGCAGATTTAAACAGCACTAATTGGTCCTCAGACTGCCTTAAAACCTCTTCTCGAGCCGTTTCCAGGCCCTTTATTTTCTTGCTGTCCCGCAGGCCCCGCAGCTTGTTTGTATTGCCCAAAACTCCTGCAACAACAAAGCTTCCAAAGTTTTCACCCCTGCCGGTTTCATCAATTCCAAGCAAAAGCTCTCCAGAAACATCAATATTATGCATAAGTTCTTGCTTTATGTTTTCAGCGTCCTCGCCTTGCACTAGAAGCTTTCCGCTAGAATAAAGGGTTACAATGCTTTTCCCAACCTCAACCCGTGTTTCTTCAAAAGCAGTGTTTGTTTTTCGGGCAGGAAACCTGGAAAGCCATTCTTTTACTTTTCCCTTTTCCTCTTTTGAGAAATTAAGACTGTATTGCATCAGCATAAATTACTTCAAAACACTAAATATACCTTTGCCCTTCTATGGTATCTGCTTACATTAAATTTGTTTCTCTTATAGTTTTTTATATGAAAATTGCCATCGCACAGATTGACACTACCGCTGGAGCGCTTTTTGAGAATGGGTCAAAGATAATTGATTACATAAATAAGGCAAAGGAAAGTGGTTGTGATTTAGTAGTCTTTCCTGAGATGGCCTTAACAGGGTACCCAATATGTGACTTAGTTTATGAAAAGGACTTTCTTGAAAGCAACAAGCGCGAACTTGAAAGGATTGCTAAGGCCACTACTGGGATTGCAACTATAGTTGGCTTTATTGACTTTGACCAACACGCCTTTGGTGATGACGGGACTCTAAAAAAATTTAACTCAGCTGCCTTGTTAAAGGGGGGTAAGATTATTGGGAGGCAATCAAAGACCCTTCTGCCAACATATGATGTCTTTGACGAAAAGCGGTTTTTTACAGCGGCAAGCCAATGGAATGTATTTGAACTATATGGCAAAAAAATTGGAATAACCTTATGTGAAGACATGTGGGATGAGCACTATTCAATAAAGCCGGTGGATAACTTGATTGAAAAGGGTGCTGAGCTAATAATTAATATTTCTGCTTCCCCTTTTCACGTTGGAAAGTTTTCAGAGCGAAGGGCAGTTATTGAAAGGCATGCATCAAAAGGGGTTGACTTTGTTTTTGCCAACAAGGTTGGCGTGCAAGACAATGGTTTGGATATTCTTGTATTTGATGGGCAAAGTATGGCCGTAAACAATAAATCTGAATTCATTGCAATTGGACCAATGTTTCTGGAACAACTTATAATCTTTGACGTTGAGGGTAACAAGGTTTCTTATGCAAAAGCCGATCCTGCCAATGAAACATTTGATTCACTTGTTTTTGCGTTGAAAGGGTATGCAAAAAAGTGCAATTTCCAAAAGGCAGTTCTTGGGCTAAGTGGAGGTATTGATAGCAGTGTTGTTGTATGCATTGCCGCAAAGGCACTTGGGAGTGAAAACGTGCTTGGGGTTACAATGCCCTCTCGTTTCAGCAGCAAGGGCAGCGTTGAAGATAGTAAAGAGATTGCAAAAAATTTGGGAATTGAATTTAAAGAGTGGCCAATTGAAACAGTTGTTAAGGAAAACAGCAAAAATTATTTGAAGGTTTTTGGAGAACAACTTAAGGGAACTGCTGCAGAGAATCCACAGGCAAGGCTTCGAGGTAATACTCTTATGACAATCTCCAATTCTCAAAATAGGTTGCTCCTTAGTACTGGTAACAAGACAGAGATTGCGTTGGGCTATTGTACACTTTACGGGGATATGGCCGGAGGCATTGAAGTGATTGGAGACCTGAGCAAGATAAGGGTATACTCACTTGCAGAACACATAAACAAAGTTATGGGCAACCCAATCCCAAAGTCTGTTATTGATAAGCCACCATCTGCTGAACTAGCCCCTGGGCAAGAAGATCCTTTTGATTATGAAAAGGTTAGTCCCCTTGTTGATCTAATTGTTGAGGCAAACAAAACAAGGGAAGAATTGATTAAAACGGGTTTTAGTAGAGATCTTGTGGAAAAAATGAAAAAGCTTGTTGATTCTACACAATACAAGAGAAAACAAGCACCGCCAATAATTCGCATTAGCAAAAAAGCATTTGGTTCTGGAAGGGTTTACCCAATAATAAATAAATGGGAATAACCATTTGGAAGTAAAAGGGTCTAACTAAAGGACTCAATTGATTCCTGCTTCCACTCGAATTGTATGTCTTCTTCAACAGTGTAACCTGCGATTCCCTTTTCGGCATATACTCCGTTAACATACATTGCAAGATAATACCCTTCAGGAGTTTCAACGCCTCCAAGGCCTTTTATGAACGCTCCAAAAGAAGACATTTCAAAGTCTACTTCAACGTTTTCCTTGAGTGCATCAAAAGCGTTTGTTCCCTTTTCAACGGCAAAACTTTTTTCAAGCAAAATCCCGCCGTCTGCGTCAGTATAGGTTGCGCTTAGATTAAATGTTTCAGTTGTGTCGCCTGCTGGCACCTCCTCCACTGTCTGCAAGCACCCGGCTGAAACCAAGAGCAGCATGACTGCTATAGCTATTACAAAATTACTTTTTTTCATTTTATCCCTCCAAAAATGGTCCTGAAAATAATTCAACTGCCCTGTGCAAATTCTTTGAAATTGTTTCGCTAACCGAAACCCTCAAAACAGGGTCTAAAACTGGAGCAAGAGCCAGTGTAAAAGATGTAGCACTAATTAAGTGGGCCACAGTAAATGGAATTTGTCCAATGAAAGCAACCTCAAACGGAATCCTGAACATAAAACTGCTCATTATTGGGCCTGTTAAGAAATCAAATATTAAAACTCCTGCAATGCTTCCTCCTGCATAAGTCTTAAGGCCAACCTTTTCTTTGCCTTTGAAGTATTTGTAGGCAAGCAGTCCAATCAGCCCGTATGCCAAGGTAGTTCCCCATGTCCAGATTCCAACTCTCATTGTAATAAAGTCAAATGAAATCATTGCAATCATTGGAAAAAGAAGAGCGTGCCACCATTTCCCTTGCCTTGCAAACGGCAGGGCACAACCCATTACTGGGTCGTTGTTTGGAAAAATCTTAAGAATTCTGTAAACGTTACAGAAAACAAGGCCTGCTAAATACTTCAGCTCTTTTCTCATGCTAAACCTTAACTCTCTTAGCGCTTTTAATTCTTTTGGTGCAATTTTCAGAAAATAGTAGTAGGCTCAGGGTTGAGTTGTATCCTCATAGTTTCCTCGGAAGGTGTTAACGTCATCATCGCCTAATAAATGGGGGGTGTTGCTACTAATAAAATAATAGGGTCAAAAATTCTAGTTATCTGGACATTTATACGCACTAATTTTTTACCAAAGCAAAAGTAGTAATCTTGTCTATTTAATTAGTTATTTATGGCAGTCTATTATTATCTTTGAAACAGTTGGCATGATTGTTTCATGGTTTAATTCCGGATAATAGAATTC
>JASLNX010000005.1 GCA_030745815.1 archaeon | reverse complement strand
GCAAATTTTCAGACCATCAACAGCGCTCGGAGACCCAGGCGGCGTACTATTGCAGTTTATAGCATCGCTTGCAACAGGCGCAAACTTCCTACTGCTACTGCCAATATTTGTTGCACTGGCAATATTTTTAATAATTGTTTTCGTGGAAGGAATGCACATTAATATCCCAATAACAATGGGAAGACGTGGAACTGGTGGTCGCTTTCCAGTAAAATTACTCTATGTTTCAAACATGCCGGTTATTCTTGCAGTAACCCTTTTTGTAAACATTCAGTTGTGGTCCCAAATTGCAGCAGGCGTTCCAATCCTTAACTCAATTTTAGGAGGCCTTGCCTGGGCAACAAACAGCCCGTTTAACCTATTCTACAATCTCTTTGTAAGAATTAGTGCAGAAGGCCCAATTGCCGCGTTTATAATTATGTCACCACAACTTTTGCAAGCAGCAGTTTATCTAATAGCACTAATGGCCTGCTGTATTGTGTTTGGAATGTTTTGGGTACAAATGGGTGGACAAAGCCCTGAAGCAGTTGCAGAACAATTGCAAAGAAGTGGAATGTATATTCCTGGATTTAGAAGAGACCCAAGAATTGTCAAAAAGGTTTTGGACCGCTACATTCCAACAATTGTTATTATTGGATCAATGTTTGTAGCACTCCTAGCTGGCCTTGGAAACATGGCCTTAGGCGGCCTTTCAAGCGGAATGGGAATCTTACTAACTGTTGGAATAATTTATAGAATTTACGAACAACTTGCAAAGGAACAGCTTTCAGGAATGCATCCAATGCTTGGAAAACTAATGGGATGATGGAAATGACAGAGACAATCAAAGGGTTTATATTCAATTGCTTCAGAAATTTATATAGTGCGCTGTTTGCTTTTAAAGCGAATTTTTTCCACTCAACGGAGGCCTATTGAATGTTTTTAGGAAACCCAATGCTAGAGATTGCCTTAGTTTCGGTAGTAATGGTAGGGGTTTCTCAAATACTTCAGAGAAAATTAATGGACAAAAAAGGAATGAAAGAAGGGCAGGAAAGAATTAAAGAAAAGCAAAAGAGAATAAAGGAACTTTTAGGAAAGGAGGATTTGAAAAGTAAGGAAGAAGTTGAAAGACTGCAAAAGGAAATGATGGAAATAATGCAAAAGACAATGAAGGGCACAATGAAACACATGCTTGTTTCGTTTCCAATATTTATCCTAGTTTACTGGGGTCTTGGCGCAACATATTCCGGCATGTTAATTGACCTTCCAACAGCAGTCCCAGTAATTCACAGAAACTTTTCATTTGAAATAACTTCAAGCATAAGCTGGCTTTGGTGGTATATTTACACATCATTTTCACTTAGCATTGCATTCAATATCGTTTTGAAAATAATTAAGAAAGTGAGAGCATGACAAACCCTGGACAAAAAACAATGAAGAAAAAGAAGAGGAGAACGCCCAGCGGAAGCAAAGAATATTATGTAAGAGAAAAAACTGGGAAGCGTTCTTGCGCAGTTTGCAAGAAACCAATGCACGGAGTACCACATGGTAAAACAGTTGCAGAAGTTTCAAAACTAAGCAAAACAAAAAAGCGGCCAAGCGTCCCATTTGGAGGAGTGCTTTGCACAAAGTGCAGAAGGCAGGTTTTTGAAGAAAAAGCAAAGGTTGAAAACGGGTTGAAAAAAGCAGAGGACGTTGATTTATTGATAAATAATTATATTGGAATTAAGGAGGCATCAAAATGAGCCTTGGACCAGGAAGTGTTTGTGTTAAAACAGCTGGAAGAAAAGCTGGTGAAAAAGTAATTGTACTAGACCTTGACAAAGAAAAGTGCTTTGCAGTTGTAATAGGTGAAAATGTTAAAAAGAAAAGATGCAACCTAAGGCACCTTATTCCAACAGGAAAAGAAGTAAAAGCAGGGAAAAGCATTTCCCAAAAGGATGCTGCAAAAATTTTGAACGAGTGATGTGAATGGGTGGAAAAAGAATTAAGGACAAAACTTCTGAAAAACAGACAAAGGACAAGAAAGGCAAAGGCCCCAATAAGAAAGGCCAAGAACAAAAGCCTGTTCAAGAAGCTCCAAAGAAAGCAGAGCCAAAAGAAGATATTAGATATATTGTCAGAATTGCCGGAAAAGACCTTGACGGAAAGCTTCCAATTGAAAGGGCACTACCTAAAATAAAAGGAATTGGCATTAGAGCAGCCAAAAACATTGCAATAGTATTTGAAAAGGAAACCGGGAAAAGCAAGAGCACAAGACTTGGAACGCTGGAGGAAGAATTTGATGCAAAACTTGAGGACATAGTTGTAAATCCTGACAAACACGGTCTACCAGCATGGACATTTAACAGAAGAAATGACATTGAAACAGGCAAGACCTCACACATTATAATGGCAGACCTTGACTTTGCACTTAGAAATGATAAACAAAGGCTTAACGAAATAAAATCATACCGCGGCCTGCGCTTGAGCTGGGGCCTACCGGTCAGAGGCCAGAGAACAAAGTCAACACACCGAGGCAAAGGAAAAACTGTCGGAGTAACAAAAAAGGACAATAAGAAGTAGGAATGATTAACATGGGCGACCCAAAAAGAACAAAGAAGCATTACGAAACTCCAAACAAGCCATACGATAAAGATAGGCTTGATCGTGAACGAGAAACCGTTAAAAAGTACGGCTTAACAAACAAGCGAGAGCTTTGGAGAGCAGAAACAATCCTAAGAAAGAAAAGGGAAAACGCAAGAAAGCTTCTTGCACTGCCACTTGAAGAAAGGCTCAAAAGGGAAAAAGACCTACTTGCAAGCCTTGCAAAACTTTCAATGCTTAACCAAAGTTCAGGTCTTGACGACGTTTTAACACTTTCAATTGAAGGACTTCTTGAAAGAAGGCTTCAAACAATGGTACTAAGACAAGGGCTTGCAAACACCGCAACCCAAGCAAGGCAGTTTGTAGTACACGGGCACATTGCAGTTAATGGAAAAAGGGTTACTGCCCCAAGTTATCTTGTAACAGTTGACGAAGAGAAAAGAATCGGATACTATGGAAAGCCAATGGTTGTAAAGCCAAAAATGGTTAAAGAAAAGAAAAAGGAAAAAGTCAAAAACGAATTTGACGATGTAATTCCAAAAGACGCAACGAAGCAGCCTAAAGAAGAAAAGAAAGAAGAAGTCAAAGTAGATGCAGCTGCAAAAAAGCCAG
>JASLNX010000004.1 GCA_030745815.1 archaeon | reverse complement strand
CCCAATGGCCGATTCAAAACCGTACGAAGAAATTGTTAGCGAGATGAACAGCAATGCAATAATTATGAAGGGGCAACTGCACGAGTTGCTACAGGCAAGCAGCGCACTTGTTACTCACAGCAGCACAGTTGGATTGGAAGCAATGGTTTTGGGAAAACCGGTAATTGTTTTTGACAAGAAAAGTGATAAGCAGGATATGTATGGCGGAACAAACGCAATTTTTAGGGTTGTAAACGTTGAAGAGCTTAAGGGAGCACTGCAAACAGTGTTTTCAAAAAAGGGTGGCGCCGGGCTTCAGCAAAGAATTAAGAAATTTGTTTTTGAAATGTTGTTCAAGCAAGACGGCAAAGCAACTGAGCGCGTTGTTGCGATTGTTAAGGAAATGGTTGCCTAATTTTTTTCCTTTTCCAATCTCTTTTTTATAATCTGTTCAATTAGCCAAAAATCAAAGTGGGTGTCAATTTCCCAGGAGTCCTCTTCAGACATTAAAACCATCCCAATCTTTCCGCCGTACCTGTTCTTTTCCTTCATCAGAATATCTCTTTTTACCACATAAGTGCCACCATTCTCCCTAAACCATGGCTCCATATCCTGCCTTAACAATCTTTTCTCTCTAAAAGGAATAAACTCGTCTCCCTTTCTCTTCCAAAAGTATCCAAAGGTTTCGTGGCCGGTTACAACCGAATCAAAACCCTCCTTTTCTATCTTTTCAACACACTGCTTAATTTGTTCAGGGCCACGCAAGGGAGTTGTGCACTGAAGAAAAACAATAATGTTTGGAACATAGTTCTCTTTCTCAAGCTCTTCAATAACATGGAGGAGAACTGGTTCACTTTGAGAGCTCCCTAACGCAAGCTCAGCAGGCCTCATTATTACCTCAGCACCATACTCTTTCGAAACTTTAGCAATTTCTTCGGAGTCAGTTGAAACAATTGTCCTATCTACAACCCCTGAATTAATGCTTGCCTCAATAGTGTGAGCAATAAGTGGTTTACCGGCCAACAACTTGATATTCTTTTTAGGGAGGCCTACGCTTCCGCCCCTTGCTGGAATAATTGAAACCGTCTTAACCAAAAAATCGCCTCACTTCAAATCGTCTACCTTTCTTAATTTGTCCCTAATTGGTTTCTCTGAATCGTGTACTCTCTTAGTATGTTCACCCAAATATGTCGGGGCCTTTTTTACAACCTTGCAGATTATTTCAAGTCCTCTTTTCTCAAGGCTTGCTGCCTGGTCTGTCCCATACATTGCCCTATCAAGAGTAATGTGCCTTTCAATAACGCACGCGCCAAGAGCTGCAGCCATAATGGTTGGATGAACCCCTGTCTCGTGCCCACTGTATCCAATTGGGCAATTGAAGTGTTTCCTAAAATAAGTTATAACATTCAGGTCATGCTCGTTTTCAGGAGTGGGATAAGTTGACGTGCAATGAAACAATACCAAATTAGCCTCGCCACAAAAGTCAACAGCCGCATCTACCTGGTCCATTGTACTCATTCCAGTTGACAGAAGTATTGGCTTGCCGGTTTCCTTAATTTTTTGCAACAATTTTTTGTCCGTTAAGCAGGCGGAAGGGATTTTGTAGCATAGAGTATCTAGTTTTTCCAAAAAATTCACGCTTGGAATATCCCAAGCTGAAGCAAACCAAATTATGCCCTTTTCCTTACAGTAACGATCTATTTCCTTGTATTCTTTTTCGCCAAGCTCAATTTTCTTCTTGTAATCCAAATAAGTCATAGTGCCCCAAGGGGTTTCACGCATTACGCCCTTCTGTTTTTCTGGAACGCAAAGGTCAGGAGTGCGCTTTTGAAACTTTACCGCATCACAACCTGTGCCTACGGCCATGTCAATTAGTTTCTTGCAAATCTTAATATCCCCGTTGTGATTAATGCCAATCTCACCAATTACAAAAACAGGCTGATCATGCCCAATAAGGGTGTTGCCAATCTTAACTGCTTTTGGCTTCTTGTGTTCAAGAGAATTGTTTTCATACATTTGCCAGGCCTGAGAAAGGGCCTGTGCTTTACTATTTACACCTTCACTGACCTTTACATAATCTGAAATTCTTTTATCCAGCTCATTAGAAATTGTTACTGATTCATATCCTTCTTTTGGCATAGCAATCATCCTCCGAAGCTTATTTTACAATAGTATTACGGTACTAATTACCTTTAATAGTTTATGTATCAATAGATGTACTAGAATATGCTAAAAATAATAGTAAAAAGTACGGTACGGTAATTGGTGTGAACAAAGAGGATTTTAAAAAAATCAAAGCACTTTTTCTAGACTTTGACGGCGTTCTAACGGACGATCGCGTACTGGTTGACGAGAACGGCAAGGAAGCAGTTTTTTGCAGTCGCTCTGACGGCTTTGGGATTGAAAGGCTTAAGGAAGCCGGAGTTTACGTGGCAGTTATTTCAAGGGAAAGCAATTCTGTTGTGGCCGCAAGGTGCAAAAAGCTGCAAATTGACTGCCTACAGGCAATTACAGACAAGCTCCCTGCGTTTCGAGAACAGCTGGAGAAAAGAAAACTTTCAAAAGAGGAAACTGCTTTTGTTGGAAACGATATAACAGACATTGAATGTATTAAAGAAGCTGGAATTGGAATTGCAGTAAATGACGCAAACCCTTTGGCAGCAAAAGAAGCAAACTTTGTAACCTCCAAAAAAGGAGGCTACGGCGCAGTAAGAGAGATAGCAGATTTAATTCTTGGCAATCAGGAAGAAGATTAAGCAACTAATTAGTCTTTTCATTTTCCAACTCAACCGTAAGGTGTGGAGGATATGGAACTATTTCGTCCTTATCGAAAAAGAAATCATAAAATATTTTTCCGTCTTCTTTCTTGGCCTCGTGGAAGTTTCTCTTTTCAAATAGTGGCCTAAGGCGCCAATTTGCCTCAGTCTCTTTAATGTACCCAGTTAGCTTTTTCACACCCTGGCTTTTTGCATAGTTCAAAACTGCCACAAGCATTGCGCCCCCAATACCCCTACCTAAAGTTCGGCAGGAAACGGCCAGGTCACGGATAAAAAATCCCCCTTCCTGGGGCTCAAGGATTGCCTCGGCAATAATTCCGTACTC
>JASLNX010000003.1 GCA_030745815.1 archaeon | reverse complement strand
GGCAATTGTTCGGGTTGGAAACAGCCCTTTTGGAAACGGGCTCCATGGGGAGGTCTCAAAACCGTGCGATCACATCCTTCGCGGAGTTTTTGCAGGGGTTTTCTCAAAAGCGTTTAATGTAGACGTTGACTGCGTTGAAGTTCATTGCACTGCAATTGGCGGAAACGACTGTGAGTTTATAATAAAAAAGCCAGACGAATTCAACCTTGAAAACAAGCATGTTCTAAGCCAGATTGAATTAGACATTTAACTAAATCAGTTTCTTTGCTTTCATTAATTCAGCGTTTAGAATGGCTGCTCCAGCAGCTCCTCTTACAGTATTATGGCTTAGTGTAACAAACTTAAAATCCATTAAAGGGTCTTTTCTAATTCGCCCAACAGTTGTAGCCATGCCGTTTCCTGCCATTAAATCAAGTCTTGCCTGTGGCCTGTCAGGCTCTTCTCTGAGCAAAATCGGATGCTCTGGAGCAGACGGCAGCTTAAGCCTCTGCGGTTCTCCCTTGAAATCAGCCAAGGCCTTCTTAAATTCTTCAATTCCTGCCTTTTTTCCCAATTTAACTGAAACGCAAACAGTGTGGCCGTTGTAAACAGGAACCCTGTTGCAGTGCGCGCTAATCTTAAACTTCGCGTTCTCAATCCCGCCATCAGTTAGCGTTCCCAAAATCTTCAACGGTTCTATTTCAGTCTTCTCTTCTTCGCCGGAAATAAACGGAACAATGTTTCCCAAAATGTCCAAGCTTGGAACTCCTGGATACCCTGCTCCACTTACTGCCTGCATACTAAAAAGCATTGCTTCTTCAAGTCCAAACGCGTCCATTAAGGCCTTCAAAGTAAGTGTTACGCCCATTATTGTGCAGTTGCTGTTTGTTACAATTTTTCCCTTTGTCTTTTGCCTTGCAAGCAGCTTCAAGTGCTCTGGATTAACCTCGGCACTCATCAACGGAACATCGTCATCAAATCGGTGGTTTCTGCTGTTACTTACAACAAAATAACCTTCTTTTGCAAACTCGCTTTCAATTGGGCCGGCAACACTGCTGTCCAGCGCTCCGAAAACCAGATCACAGTCAAGCCCTGGCTTGCACGCTTTAACCTGCATATCCCTTGCGTACTCTGGAATGTCAGCACTAATTTTCCACCTGCCAGCAACCGCTTCAGTGTAACTTTTGCCAGCGCTTCGCTCGCTTGCCGCAAGTTCTGTTACCTCAAACCAAGGGTGATTTTCAAGCAGTTGCACAAACCTTTGGCCCACAGCACCGGTGGCTCCTAGTATTCCAACCTTTGTCTTTTTCATTACAATCACATGAAAATCTGCCTGAAAACCTTTTAAATTGCTTCCAAAACTGACGGAATTCGCACAAATTAATTATGTAGAAGTAAACTATATATACCTCGTCAGCCCCGTTATTATGTGAGCTAAACAGGTCTCTTAGGAGCCTGCCCGGTGCGTGTCTGCTTGGTTTATAACTCGGGGACGTACCTGCTCATTTCTGTTTTTTTATTAAATCCACTCTAACGCCAACATTTAAATAGCCAAGAGTGATTATTATACTGGTTGTATATGGTTAGAACTAAGACAGGGATTCAAGGCTTAGACAAGGCTCTTAATGGGGGTTTTCCGGATGGAAACATTGTTCTTCTTTCTGGTGGAGCAGGAACTGGTAAGAGCACTCTTGTTATGCAGTTTTTGCTTAATGGGGCTTCATTGTTTGGTGAGCGTGGTCTTTACATTAGTACTGAGCAAACCCGTGAAGAGCTTCACAGGGCCGCTGATAAGTTTGGTTGGAAACTTAAGGAACTAGAGGACAAGAGCCTGATTAAAATAATTTATTTTGACATTACCAGGGGGGATGATTTCCTCAATAGGGTTGATGCCATGGTGGAGGAATTCAAGCCAAAACGCATTGTCATTGATAGCATGACTACTCTTACAGATTCACTTATGATTTCAGGAATTGGTGAAAAAGAGGCTTTTTCAATGGTTCAGGTTGCTGAATCAGTTAATCCAATCCCCAGAACCGAACAGGTTATCGCCAAAAGCATTCTTTACCGTTTGATAAAGGAATTGAAGAAGTTTAAGGTTACAACACTACTGACGAGCGAACTACCGGAAGAGCTTAAGCAACTGAGTGCGGATGGAATAACGGAGTTCATTGCGGACGGGGTAGTCATCTTACACTTTTTAGGGGTTGGATCTGCTGAGTTTAGAAGTATGCAGATTAGAAAAATGAGGTATAGTTGGCACAAAAGGGACCACGTCCTATATGATATTACTGGTAAGGGTATAGAAATAAAAGAAGAAGAAGAATTGAAAATTTAGATTACCATGTTTAAGATAGTAACCAATCTATTCCTGCATAAGCAATTGAAGTTTGAAAAGGGAATTATTTCCCTATTTGGAAGGCCTTCCTCGCTTTTGCCTGCTGATTCATTTGTAAACATACAGAAGGCATTAGAGAAACGGGAATTAGAAAATCTTATTTATTTTGCAGGAAAAGATGCGGGTAAGTTGTGGTTTAAGGAGATGAGCAGGGAATATAAGTTGAAAGGGAGAGATGTAATAAAGTGGGGGTCGGATATTGTTACTTTGGCGGGTTGGGGGGAAGCAGTAATCGATAAAAGAGATGATGAAAATAA
>JASLNX010000002.1 GCA_030745815.1 archaeon | reverse complement strand
ATTGAAACACCTGCTAAAAAGGCCCCAATTTCTTTGGAGAATCCCAGAACCATTGAAAGCGATGCAAGTGCAAAGCACCAGCTAATTCCACCTAAGAAAAGTAGGTCTTGAGATTCTGCAAGGCTGTCAAACACCCGTTTTATCAAATACTTATACACAAGCCAAATTATTGCCGCAAGAACAACAAGGTTGATGGCAAAAGTGCTTACCTGCTGTATTATTGTTCCACCTGACTGCAGTGTTGAGACAAAAATTAGTGCAATTATTGCCACGGTGTCCTGAACAAGCAAGAACCCAATTGAAATTTTTGCGTAAAGGCTGTTCAAGTCGTTCTTGTCGGTTAATAACTTGATTATTATAATTGTACTACTAAAGGTTAGGGCAATTCCAATGTATGCCGCTTCAATAAATGTAAATCCTAGAACAGTTGCAACAACTGCTCCAATTATGAATGTGAAAGTTATTTGCCCAATTCCGGTTATTAGGCTGGTCTTCCCAATATCGCGCAGTACCTTTGGGTCAAGGTTTATTCCAACAAGAAACAATAGGAATGCAATTCCCAACTCTGAGAAGATTTCCATTACGTCGTGAAAGTTTATTAGGTTGAAGAATGCGTTTCCAAGAAGTATTCCGGTAACTAGAAAGGCAAGAATTGTCGGCTGCCTAAATTTCTTGAATATCATGCCTATTACAACAGTAGCGATTAGGACTACCGAAAGTTCCAGAAAAAATTCAACCATGCATAAAGAAAATGCGTTTTCCTTTATAATCCTTTATCTGGACTTTTGAGGGCTTGGAAAGCTTTAAATTGTTCAATATATCTTATATTCCTGGTTTAAGATGCCTACTCCAAGAGACAGAGGATTTTTTGACAAGGTAAACAATGCGTTTTTTGTTATTGTAGACTTTGTCTTTGATTTCTTGGAAAAAAGGGGCTGGAATGTTCCGCTTGAAACCCGCTTTTTCTTCCATGGCCTTATTTTTATTGCCCTCTTCTACTTTGCAAGTTCCACTATTCTTCAGTGGTTTTACGCAATTGAGGCTTTGCTGCTTGTCCTAATAGTTGTCACATTTTACGTTGCCAACATTCGTCCAATAAGGCAGTTTCTTGGGTACTATACAAATGATGAGAAAATTCATTCAATTGTTAACAAAATCACAAACAACCAAATTAGCATTAAGAGTGTTGTTAACCACTTGAACAA
>JASLNX010000001.1 GCA_030745815.1 archaeon | reverse complement strand
TGATAAAAGCCAGCTGGATTCCACAAGTTATACCTTTGAGTCCATTCCTGACTGTGTTTCATCCCCATGGTGCAGAAACTTTAATCGATTGATGGATAAAAGGGCAAAGGAGTTGCTGGAGGAAGAAGGAATAAATTCGGATGACTTGGTACATCCTCTTGGTGAAATATATGATCGGGAAAATGCCACTTCAGCAAAGTTGGATTGCTCTGTAAAAAAAGAAGTAATTTCAAACGTTGAATTTTTTGATTCAGAAAAAGAATGTACTCATAAAGTTCTAATAAACGTTGCAAAGGAAACCGAAAAATACTTAGGCTGCGAATAAACCATTCACCAAACCCTTTTCAGTAAAGATTCAGGGATTACAGAGCTTCGCAGCGTCCTCACCCGCCACCGCGGCCAGCGCCAAGGCCAACGAAGCCCCGCAAGGCCGTTATCTGTTTGGCGAAAGAATAAAATAGAATTAAAACCATTTGCTGGCAAAACGTTACTATGGATGTAGAGGAAGCAATTGAGAAAAGGCACAGTGTAAGGGCTTACTCTAACAAAGAAGTGCCTGACGAGCTGGTTAGTGAACTTCTTAAAGCAGCCAAGAGCGCCCCTTCTGGCAACAATGCCCAACCCTGGCATTTTGTCGTGGTTAAAAGCGAACAGCAAAAAAAGCTGCTACGGGAAAACGAGATTTTCAAGCAGGACTTTGTTTACACGTCCCCTGTTATAATTGTCTGCTGCACCGATCCACTGGCTTTCACCAAAAACGTTTCTGGCTTTGATGACGACAACAAAACAAGGGCAATAAGGGACCTCTCTATTTCATCCGCTTTCCTTGTATTGAGGGCAACAGAACTCGGCCTGGGCACCTGCTATTCGCCTGGATTTTGGTTATTTTGTTCAGCCTGTTCCCTCTCTTTTCTGACCAGCTGTGTCAAATATGAATCCAGGGCTACTGCCTCTGCCCAAAGCTTTGCACATGATTCACCTTCAGGATCAAACCCTACATTTTCACACATTTCTGTTTTATTTGATTTGCCCTCATCACTTGCCCAGAGTGTCTGCATTTCTGAGTAAAGGCTTGAACAGGCAGCACCAGAGGGATCCAATTCTGCTCTTTCGCAAATATACCATTGAATGCAAGTAGATTGCTCTGCTACCTTATAGTATCTGCAATATTTAATTGCCGAATAAATAAGGTTGTCGTTAATGGCTGCAGTTGAATTTACTTTTTTATAGTATTCTTCCCTAATGCTGTTTAGATTATCAGCAATTTTTTCCAAGTTTTCCAAATTCACAACTCCGCTTTCTGCAAGGATTACAAGAGGATAAACCGCGTTCTTTTCTCTTCTTGTAAATGCTACAAAATCTTTGTACCACGTTGGGTCCAAGTCAAAACTAGAATAAAGGGGTAATGCCCCTGTTGAATCATTAAAATTTAATACTCTTACCCAAGTATGCCCAGGTCCTGCTATTACCTCTGAGTTTATTCCTGTTCTTTGCAGTGCTGCATTCAACAAAGCTGCATAATCTCGGCATATCCCTTTGTTGCATGAAAGAATTTCCTCAAACGTTGAACGTGTGCTTAGATCTGTTGAGTCTTTGCCAGGTGTACCATATTCCGGCAATGCATCAGTAACCATAAAGTATATTTGTTTTATTCGTTCAAGGTCTGTTCCCTGTACTAAATCTACTCTGTCGAAGAATTCTCTTGTTCTTGGCTGGTCATAAGTGAAAGGGTCTGGAATTTTTATAAACCATCTTGTAAATTTTCCTCTTGCGCTGTTTTCTTCAAAAGTGGTTTCTACAATTCTTCCATAAAATGAATCCAACTCAGTTAAGTTTTTGCTTGCTTCAATTTCTTCAATTTTTTGAATGGGAATAGCACCCATATCCGTCCTAATAGTGATTCCTTCAAATTCACCTGAATTTGCTGCAATGCAAACCGAGGCAGTAAGCAAAAGAAGAACGAACAACATTATCAATTTCTTCCTCATTTGTTTGCCACCTCTTGAAATTTAAATGAAGTTACACTTGCCTCAAAAAGCGGCAAATCTCTGTTGAACTGTTGTTTTGAGTTGCATCCTGAGAGTGCCAAAAGGTAAAACATGTCATCTTTTTCCACGGCAACAATTCTTGTATATACTGTCTTACCTTCTTTTTCTTCTTCAAAAGTGAAAGTTATATCTTTTGCCTCTGTTCCATCCAAAAAATTTAATGAATCCTCAGTCAATGAAAACGTGCCTGTTTCTTTGAGTGGACTTAAAAGCTGTTCAATCAATTCATCCAAAGACCCTGCAGTTTCCCCTTCAATTCCATTCAATTTTGAAACCATTAAAACAGTCATCTCATCTTCCGGCACAAAAATAGCTCCTGCCGGCGTATCAGTTGCCTTGCTCCAGTTTGCAGGATACTTTATTGAAAATCCTTCGCCAGCATAAATATTTTCACCGTTGGCTGCCAATTGATCTTCCTCTTGCACACACCCGCTTAGAAGAATCGCAATTAAAATAAGGCAGATAAAAATAGCTTGTTTCATTGCATTATTCTAGGTTAAACTTCTATTTTATTCTTTCGCCAAACAATAACGGCCCTGACGGGCTGGTGATGGCGCGTGGCGAAGTGGCGTAATCCCTGAATCTTTACTAACAAGGGGGTTTTTGGAAAGGAATTTAAAGCTGGAGAGCGAAGTATATGTTATGCTGTTCATTGCTATCAATAAGCGCAAGCGACTTCGGACAGTTGTGGTGCGTGCGGAGGCAATAGATTTCAAGAAACTTCCAATTGGGGAGCTTGCACCTGGAAAGAAAAAGAAGTTGGCGGGAATTAGGGTGGCCCACCAGAAAAGACTTTTCAGGGCTTTTGATAATCTGCCTGAAACAATAGAATTGCTGCATGCTAATGCGATTATGGGGAATGAATTAAGGGGCATGTCCGCTCAAATAAAAAGGGGGGAAGCGGTAACAGAAACCAAGACCTGGGTGAGGCAATACCTGGGAAAAGTAAGAAAGAATATACGGGCGAATATAAGGTATTTGACGCTCTTCAATAAATTTGCAAAAAAGGAAAAGGCCTACCAGTCCCTCATTGAATATATTGACAAACACATAGCTGGATTAAATCAGAAATTGGAAGAGCACAAGAAACTGGACAAATTACTCTAGGTGCGTTGCACGGCTATTTGCCTTCTCTTTTTTGCCTTTCTTTCTTTCTTCTTTTTGCCCGGTCTTTTCTCCTTTTGGCCATGCCCCTTCCACTTACGCCAAATTGGTTTACAAAGAGCTCTTCAGCTGTTCCGGTAACACTCAGTGCACTGTTAAGTTTTCCGGCAGCGCTTGGTCTATACCTGCGCCTTTCCTCCGGGATTGGTTTGCCGGATGCGTCAAGCGTCCTCTTGCGTTTTGGCCCAATAGAGTGTCTGGTCCAGAGCAAAGGCTTGCAATTTTTGAGTTTGGCTGCAAGTTTCCCCACTTGGAAATTATTTGAACTTCTGCCTCAACCCTAAGTGGAATAATGAGTTTTAGGTAGGGTTTTGCTCTTTGGTCATAAATCTCTCGAAGCCTTTTAAGGGATATTTTTGGGTTGTCAAACTCTTTTGAAAACCTGTTTGCCTGAGTTCTGGCCTGGTTGAATTCCTTTACAGTTGGCTCCTTTCCCCAAACGGTTTTCAAAAAAGACTTAAATCCTGTTATCTGAACAGGTTCATGAACTGCCTGCTTTCTTTCCCTAAGCCTTTGCGCAAAGCTCTTTTTGCCATCTTTTGAACGGCGTAGTCTGCGTGTTGGACGCTTGTATCCCCTTTGCTTTGCCATACTAAGAATAGGTGCTTTGGGTTAATTTAATTGTTGCGATTGGGACAATAGTCTTGGCAGGAGTATGCTGGCAAAGAACCTGGCTGGCGGGGAGTTTTTTGCGGGAGGGGTGTAGCCAAGCAAAATCTTTTTAGACTTCAATTTTAGGTTTTTAACTCTATGCAATCAGGTGCTCCTTCCCACCCGCTAGACAGACAACGAACTTCTGCTCCTGGAAACATTTGTATAGCCTCGGTGCAATCGCAAAAAGGATAAACAGTTTCACCTATTGCATATGACAAATACAATTCTTTTAACCGCTTTCCCCTTAGTGGGGAAATATCTGAAACCATTACGCCCCCTAAATCCAGGTATTCTAAATCGTTTAATCCACTCAGGGCTGAAATATTTGAGATCTTGGTATCAGCCAGCTTCAATACTTTTAGTTTTGTCATCCCACTTAATGCCGAAATGTTTGACACCTGAGTGTAACGCAAATCCAAATATTCTAATTTGGTTAAATTTTTTAATGCTGAGATACTTGACACCTGTTTTGCGTCTGAATCAGCCAAGCTGAGATAAGTTAAGCAAGTTAAATCACTAATGCCGTTTAAAGCAGAGCCCCCATCTTTTGCTAAATTGGCGTATAATTTTATTGAACTTTCATAATAAAGCTCAAGCATATCCTGTGACCACTGCTCCCCCCTAATTGGTATACTGTGATATGACCAACTAGTATAATATTCACTGTTTGAACAAGCTGTTTCATCTGAAGGGATGAATGACTCATTGGACTTTGGAACGCATTTAAATGTTATAACCCCTATTTTTTTGCTTTCGGTAAATGTCTGCTTTGAATTTTCAGGGCAGCGGCAGGGGTTAAGGTAGTATTCTGCACCATTTTCCTCAATTATTAATTTGTCATAGTCTTTGTTTATTTCGCATATTTTTTCAACACACTTTCCTTCATTGCACATTGGCATAACAGGGGTTGGAATTATGCACATGTACTCGCACTGAATGTGTGTGCTTTGGTAGTTTGCAACAAGAGTTTCCAGGTAGCCAACCTCGTTTTTGTTCACATAGTTTGGCAGGCATTCGAAAGGACAGCCTGCACTAAGCATTGTGCAATCATCATCAACAGAGCAATAGTTTGCGTTTTCTATTTCCTGATTAATTTGCCGTAATTCAGGATCAATTTGCGGAATATCAATGCAGCCGCTCAAAATAATTGCTGTTATTATCAGGGCAACTGGCACAAAGTACTTCATGTTAACTAATTGGGTAACTTGCAATATAAGGTTATCTGGTTTCCTGCCAAAAACAGGTTAAAGCTTTAGTAGCCCATTTTTTTAATGGCAGAGAAATTCATGGAGTTTTTCCCATATCCAGAGTTTAAGCCACAGCAGCTCCCAGTAATGGAGTTTGTGTCAGACGTTGTGGAAAATGAGGATATTGGGCTGGTTGAAGCTTACTGCGGTTTTGGGAAAACAATTTCAACCCTTGCGCCGGTATTTGATCAGGGAAAAAAGGTAATACTACTTTCTCCAACTCACACCGCAAGAAACGCTGGGATTGCCGAGGCTCTAAGAATAAACAAGGTGAACGGAAAGAAACTAATGGTTGCAGATCTTCGCTCAAAAAGCTTAATGTGCGACAAGTTTGATCAAGAGAATTTTAGTTACGAGGCTTGCTGGAGGTCCAGAAAGTTTGACGACTGTGAGTTCTTTAAGGCAACAAAAACCGGAAAAGAGACCTCGCGAAAGGCAAAAAATGCGGTAAACGCAATAAAATCGCTTGTCTTTAAAACCCCTGAAAGCCTTTTCGCAGAAAAAAACATGCAAAAGGAACCCGAATTCTTTCAAGAGGCCCAAAAGGTCTGCAGAGAATTTGGCCTGTGCTTTTACGAGGTAATGAAGAAAATAGTGCAGGAAGCAGACGTTGTAGTTCTTGACTACTACTGGGGCTTTACGGAAATATTCGCTTTTTTAAGAAACCTAATAAATCCAAAAGACTTTGTGCTATTAGTAGACGAAGCAGACCTCTTAATTGATAGGTTATACAACCAGCTCCACGCAAAGCTTTCCCTTAGAGGGCTAATGCTTCTTGTAAGTCAAACGAAAAGAATTTTGAAGTACGAAAAGGACCAGGATGAAGGAAAGGAAACTTTGAGTAAGGAAAACGTTGAGTTCTTGGAAGAGTTTGCCGACTACACAGCCGAAATACTGCGGGCGTTCCCTGCAATGGAGGCTCTTGCGCCCGAGAGAATAATTAACTATTACGTTAAGGGATTTCAGCGAAGCTCTCAGGCGGTTGGATTAGAGGGCACAATGAAATTTGAAGACATTATTGAACACTTGGAGGAAATAATTGGATTGATTGACGAAAGCAACAACTCTGAAAAGGCTAGAACAAGGCCTCACTCGTTTTTAAAAAAGCTTGCGCAAACAAGGGACTCCAAACAACATCTTACATTTATTACTGATGAAAAGAAAGAAATTTTCATAAAGCCTTTTGAAATAAATACTGAAACTCTTGGAAGCGGTTTAACAACTTTGGAAACACTGAAGCAGTTTCATAGTGCAGTATTGTTTTCGGCAACAATTGGGGACGAAAATTTGTTTATGGAAGAGTTTGGCTTGGACAAAAAGAAAACTGACGTTTTCAAACTAAGTTGCATGCCCCACGAAAATCTTGTTTTAATAATTGACACGGAACTGGATTCAACTTTTAAGAAAAGAATGGTTAACGCTCCAAAGTATGCAAAAAAAGTTGAGCTTTTGTTGGAAGAAGACCCGTCGCTTTTGGTAAGCTGCTGCAATCAGTTTGAAACAGATCAAATGATTAGTACAATTCCCCAAATGGAGAGTGCACAAGACTCTGAAAACCTTGAGGAGGAAAAATCTTACGCAATGAATATTAGAACAAAGCACGCAAGAAGCACAAACAAGGCAAGCAAGGTAAGAAATTGTATGGTAGTAGGGCTTCCGCTGCCAGACTACTCAGACTTTTACTTTAAGGAGAGAAAAAGGTACTTGGAGGAAAAGTATGGGCGAAAGCATGCTGGGAAACTAATTAACAGAAAGGCCGTTGATTTGGCGGTTCAACTAATGGGGCGAATTACTCGCGACCTAAAAAATCCCAAGGTATTAATTTTAGCAGACAAAAGATACAGGCAAGACTATTTCCTGCACAACTTCTATTTTGAAATTCTTCCAGAATACTTTAGACCCTATGTAAAGCTTGTTAGAAACAATAGGGAACTAAAAGACTGCTTGCAGGGGTTTTGGGAAACGGTTTGAAATTGAGTGCTGGAAAGGAGCTACTTTTTTGAGGGCCTTCTGATTGCGTTTAGTTTTTGAAACAAAACATTTAATTCCAGTAAAGCTGCCTGCATTTTTTTAACAAATGCTTCGGGTTTGGCATGGTGCCTTTTTTCTGCACGTTGCGTCATTCTGCGGGTGAACTCATCAAAAAGCCCTCTTCTAAGGTTGTTTGTTCTTATATCAAACATATAGCCCATGGTGGAGATCAAGTGGTATAAGGTGGCAAATTTTCTCTCATAATTATAAGGGTAGCTTGTTAGAATGGAGCTGGAGTTGCCCAGAATTATTCTTTGTTCAGCAGTTAAATCTGCTGGCTTTGAACCAATCATTTCCCAAATTACCACATTCTGAAAAATAAGTTTTAGTTTGTATATATCACCGCTTGTTAGAGGCTCTTTGCCCTTCATTTTTTCTTCCAAATACCGTAGGCCACTTTGTATTGTTTTAGGGGTATTAAATTCGGCGGCCCTAGTACTCAAATCTGCTTCAAACTCTTTAAGCTTGGGCAAATTTTTCTTAAATAGTTCTCGCCATTTTACTGGATCGTCTCCTGCTTCGCGAATAATAGGTGATAACGCTCGCTTTTTAGAAGCGGCCAAAATAGATCCGTAAAACTTTGCTTGGGCTTCCCTGGGTTCTGCGCGAACAAATAAATTTAAGCGGCTTCTTTCGCCCGCGAGGAATCTCTTATGCAGTTCTCTAAAATATTTAGGCAATTTAAGTTCTCCTGTTTAGATATTATTATTCAAACAATTTAACCCTTTGCTCCTGAGTTATTTTTTGCTGGTTGGCCCATATTTTGTTACAACGTGCTGCCACATTAAGGCGACCCTTGTTGTGAACGGTTTTCCCATTGCTACGCGGGCTGGTTCGGCAATGCCCACTGTCCAGACTCTTTTAGCCGCTTTAGCCGCTTTTTTTAGTCTTCTAAACATTTATTTCACCAATACAATTTATGCTTTAAGAGAATTTAAATCTTTGCAGGCGGTTGGGCTGGCAATGGCGAGTGGTGGCGTTGGCCACAGCGCTGGCCGCGGTAGGTGATTAAGGTTTTGGGGAAGGGGGTGGTTTATTTTCTCATGGCTTCGACTGGGTCGAGGTTTGAGGCGATTGTTGAGGGGACGAGGCCTGATAGTACGCCGACAACTATGCTGAATGTGAGGGCTATTGCTATTACTGTTGGTGACACCACTGCTTGGAATGTGAGGCCCATTATGAGGTCTAGGGCAAGTGAGGCTCCTGTGCTTAGTCCGATTCCAACCAGTATTCCGAGTATTCCTCCGAAGAGGCCTATTAGGGCTGCTTCTGCCAGGAAGATTGTTCTAATGCTTGTGTTTGTTGCGCCGATTGCTTTGAGCACTCCTATTTCGTGTGTTCTTTCGGCGACCGCCATAACCATTGTGTTCATTATTACTACTCCGCCAACAACTAGGGAAATTGCGGCAATTCCTGCGAGAACGAGTTGAATTATTCCAATAACGCTTCCGGCAACCTCTCCTGCTTGCTGTGGGCTTGTGATTTGGAAGTCTTTTTTTCCGTGCGATTTTTCAAGTGCGTCGTAAACCCGCTCTCTTACTTCGTCAACGTCTTGGCCGTCGGAAATTTTGACCATTACTCTAAACGGTGTGTGTGTTTCTCTAGTAATATCTTCAAGGTCGTCGAGTGTTGTAAACACTGCGTTGTTAAACATTGCTCCAAAGAAGTGTCTTGCGCGGCTTAAGATTCCAACGACCCGTAGTTTGTCGTCGTTTATTTTGAGGTTTTCCCTTAGTTGGATTTCGTTTTCAAAGAATCCGTCGGCAAGACGCGGGCCAATCAAGATATTTCCCCTGTCTTGTTCTACAAGTGCTCTTCCAAATTCTACGTCAACCATTCCCATGCTTTCAAGATTTTTTGCCTTGCTTGCGTCTGATGCAAAAACTATAACGCTTTTTATTTCGTCTTTGAATTCAAGCCTTACGTTGCTAACGTAGACCCCAACGGCGGATTCAACTCCTCGAACCGATTCAACGGTATCTGGGTCGTCTTCTTGCAGTTCTGCAAGAATGCTTTCTGCAAACCCGCCGCCTGGAAGAATTACTAGTGTGTCTGTTCCAAGCATTTCAAACTGTTCTTGTACCGAGGTATTGAGCCCTTCTCCAAGTGAGATGAGTGCAACAATTGATGCAATTCCAATAATTATTCCAAGGATGGACAGCCCGCTTCTAAGCTTTTGGCTTTTAAGGTTTGAGAACGCAACGTGCAGTAGTTCTGCGTCAAAGAAATTTAGTTTACTATTACTCAAAGCGAAGCGCCTCCACCGGGTCCATTAGTGCGGCTCTTCTGGCCGGGAAGATTCCTGAAACAATTCCAACTACAACGCTGACTGATATTCCGAAAAGAATTACTGAGAGGTCTGCAACTATTGGAAGGTTGAAGTTAACAGATGCGGCAACGCCTGAAATTCCAAGGGCAACAATATATCCTAGAACAACTCCTGCGCTTCCGCCTGCAAGGCCTAGGAGCGCTGCCTCTGTTATAAAGATTGATAAAATTGTTGAGTTGGTTGCGCCAATTGCTTTCATTGCGCCAATTTCTCTTGTTCTGTCAAGAACAGCCATTAGCATGGTGTTCATTATTCCAATTGCTCCGACAATAACGGAAATAAATGCAAGCATTATTAGTACTGCCTGCATAAGTCCAAGTATGCTGTTAAAGCTTTCAAGAAGGCTTCCTGTTGTTAGGACTGTAACGTCTTTTTCTCCGTGTGCTCTTTCAAGCCTTTCGGCGATTTCTTCTGCTACAGGTTCTGCAAGGCTTTCGTCGGTTACTTTTACCATTAGTTCAATTGGTTCCTCTATGTCAAAAAGGTCTTGAGCAGCGTTTTTTGTTACCCAAAACAGGTTGTTTATGCCAAAGCTTGTGGCCATGTCGCTGTCTTTTAGAAGGCCCACTATTCTAAAGTTCATGCCGTTGATTTCAATTTTTTGCCTTAGTGATAATTCCTTGTCTTCTAATGCTGTTTCTGCAAAGCTTTTGCTAATCATTATGCTGTAGAGGTCGCTGCTTTCAAGAAGCCGTCCGCTGTCAAGCGAAAGGTATCCCATTTGCTGAATAAACTCTGTTTGGGCCGGGTCGTATCCAATCAAAAAAGCGCTTAGTTCCCGATCGCGGTATTCTGCTATTGCCGCGCCTTCATAGAACCCGGCAACAGCTTCAACTCCCGCAATGTTATTTATTATGTCAATGTCTTCGTTTTCAATACTTCTTGAGACCGCTTGTGATAGTCCCAGTTGTTGTCCGGGCTGAACTGTTAGTGTGTCAAGTCCAAGCCCTTCAAACATTTCTTCAACTGCTATACTTAGGCCGTTGCTCATGGTAAAGAGTGCAACAATTGCTGCTATTCCAATTACCATTCCCAGGAGGGTTAGGTAAGAGCGTAGCCTTTGGCGTTTGAGGTTTGTAAACGCAAACTTAATGGTCTCCAAATCAAACAATGCAGCACCTCAAAAAAATAAATGAAGAAAGGCCTTTCTTAGGCCTTTTTCACAAATTTTTTATAGCCCCACTTTCCTGCAATGAACAGTCCAAGCAATTGTAGCAATAATGCAATGAATCCGATTACCATTCCAATCGGGTCTGCTCCTACTGCTTGAGCGCCTGCTGCTGAGAATCCGTCAAGCTTAACGGTTCTCTCAACCTGCTTTTGTACGCCGTACTGGTTTTTGTACGTTAGCACCAGATTAAGGGGCTGGTCCATACTTGTGTCAATGTCTGCGTTGAATCGCACATCAATCTTGAAGCTGTCAAAGTCGTCGGCTTCCAGTGTTCCAATGAACACTTTTTCTTGATTGATTTTTCCGCTTGTTGTTGAGGCTTCAACAACCACGTATTTGGCGGTTCCAACTCCAACATTGAACAAATCAACTGTTACCTCTGAGGTACCGCCTGGCATTACGCCTGGTGTGATTTCGCTTACCACTGCGTCAATCTCCGGTTCCTGAACTACTTGCAGTCCAATGTATGATGTGTCAGTGTACTCGTTTGAGTTTGCGTCTTTATACTTTATTGCAACTGGCACTGTGTATGTTTTTTGTTCTGCGTCAGGATTTACTGCGAGAGAAATTACCGCAGTTGTTTCCTTGCCTGGCTCAATGCCTTTAACGTAGTCAAAGCTTGCGCCGATTGCGGAGAACTCTCTTTCAACAACTACTCCTGTTGTTGTAACTGTTCTGTCCTCTTCAATTCCTGCAAGAATGTCTCGTGCACTTCCGGTTCCAACGTTTCTAAGCGTTAGTTCCAGTTCTGCAATTTGCCCTGGGGCAACTGCCACGTGGCTTGCGTTAACAACTTTTATGTCTGGCTGCCTTGAGAGCACGTTTATTGTGTAGTTGTACTCTTTTAGGGCGTCTGACTCTTTGAATCTGAATACAATTGTGTATGTTCCATCAAGCGCAGTTGGGTCAACTCTTACTTTGTACTCAAGAAGCGCGTTTTTTCGTGCTTGAATCGAAGGAACTACATTTTTGTTATTTGTTCCTGTTCCAAGTGAGAACGGATAGTCTGAGTTTCTTTCATTGCCCCCGCTTAGGTCCAGCGTGAATTCAACATCTTCCGCTAGATACTTACTGTTATTTTTTAGTTGAATGAATAGGTCAAAATATTCGCCAGGTATTGCTGGCGCTGGATTGTAGCTTACCGAGTCGATGACCAAATCGGCTGCGGCAACGTTAGCGGCCAAAAAAAGAACCGCAAAAGCAATCAAAAACTTCCTCATCCTAATTCCTCCTGGTTGTTTCGTTTTTAATAATTTTACCATCTTTTAAATGAATAATCTTGTGCGCGCGCGTTCCAACGCTTCTTTCGTGTGTAACCATTAGAACGGTTTTTCCCTCTTTTTTGTTAAGGTCGTCAATTAATTTAAGAATTTGTTCGCCTGATTTGGAGTCAAGGTTTCCTGTTGGTTCGTCTGCAACAATAACGTCCGGGTCAACTGCCAGGGCTCTTGCAATTGCAACTCTTTGCCTTTCGCCTCCGCTTAATTCGGTTGGCCTGTGCGAAACTCGGTCTCCCAGTCCAACTCTGTCAAGAATTTTTCTTGCAGTAACTTCTCTTTCCTTGATGTTAACTCCTTGAAACCACAGTGGAAGCATTACGTTCTCAAGAGCGCTCATTCTTTGAATTAAGTTAAATGTTTGGAAAACAAATCCAATTGTTTTTCCGCGTACTCTCGCCAGCTCGTTGTCGTCCATTTTTGAGATTGGCTTCTCACGGATTAAGATTTCACCCTTGGTTGGCCTTAGAAGGGCGGAGAGAACGTCTAAGAGTGTGGTTTTGCCTGAACCGCTTGGGCCCATTATTGAAATGTAGTCTCCCTTGTTTACTGTAAGAGAGACTCCGCTAAGGGCGTGAACTTGAATTTTTCCCATGTCGTAAATTTTGAAAACGTCTTTTGCTTCAAGAACAGTTGTTTTTGTCATTTAAACCACCTATTATTTCCCTTTTGCTTTTCTAAGTATTTTCTCAGCCTTTTTGGTTTGGTTAATTCCTTTCTTAAGCATTTTTTCAATGCTTTCAGGAGTGCCACCCTCCATGTTTTTCCTCATGTCAAACATGTGGTTTAAGAGTCCAGTAATTGCGTCGGATCTCATTAAAACAATTTTTTCAAAGTCGCCTGCACCGGAGCCCAGTACAACAAGCTTTTCGCCGGGCTCAATTCCAAACTGTTTTCTTGCTTCAGCCGGGAGAACAACTTGCCCGCGTTCGCCAACTGTTGCGCTGCCATAGTGCTTTAGCCAGCCGTCCTTGCACTTCCATTTTTCTGAATTCATAAAAATCACACTTGTATGAAATATCATACATTGCATACTATTTAAAGCTTTGTTTCTTTCTTTTCCCAGAAAGCCCCCTTTTCTTTATTCATTTAATTATTTCTTTTATTAACTCTTTCTATGAGCTACTATTCTGAAATTAGTGGGGGCTATGACAAACTTCATGGGGAAGAGCAGGCAAGAAAGGCCGCTATTATTAATGATAATATAGCGCTTGTGGGAAGGCTTCTTGATATTGGGGCAGGAACAGGCGCCACTACAAAGTTGTTTGAGAAAAACTGCGAGTGCGTTGCTCTTGAACCAAGTATTGAAATGGTAAAAAAGTACTCTGGGTTAAAGGTTGTGGGGCGAGCGGAAGAGCTTCCGTTTAAGGACAAGTGCTTTGATTCGGTTGTAAGTTTAACCGCTCTTCATCACGCAAACTTGGAGCGTTCGTTTGCTGAAATTAAGAGGGTTTCAAGGCCTGATGCAGCAGTTGCTGTGAGTTTTTTCAAGCGTGCGAAAAACTTCGGTTTTGCACAAAAACTTTTTGCAGGTTTTAGGGCAATTGACGCAAAGTTTGATTGGATTTTCCTAAACAAATAATTCGCTTTTTAAATACTTGCCTTTTTTAATAATAGTATATTAATTTACATTATCGGTTTACTAAAAAACGGTTTTTGATATGGTTGTAAAAAAGAAAAACAAAATCGCAAAGCAGAAAACTTCTGCAACTACAAAATCGACTGGCACAACAGGTAGACGCTTGCCAAATTTGAAAAAATTCCTTGACGAACAGAACACTTTAGCTGTTGCTGTTATCGCAATCTTTTTAGGACTTGTAATTGGAGTGTATGCACTTCCAATGATTATGCTGCCAACTGATCAGGGCGGAGCAGGCCAGGCTGGTGTGATTGAAGCGGCTGGACCTACTGCGGTTGCATCAAAAGTTCTTAATTACATAAACGCTAACCTTTTGGCTGAAGGAACTGTTGCAAGTAACGCTGTTGCAGAGCCATTTGGAAATTCGCTTTACAAAGTAACCTTTAGTATTCCGTCACAGGGTGGTTCGGACGAAACAAGTGTTTTTGCCACAGTTGACGGGGAAACAATGTTTATTACAATAGTTAACCAAAATATGTTCAATTTGGACACGCCTCTTCCAGCTCCTGCGGACCCAGTGCCTCAGGATCCTCCTGCGCAGCCACCTGCTGCAGAGGTTAGTGCTGACGACGACGCATTTGTTGGGCCAGAGGACGCAAAAGTAGTTGTTGTAGAGTTCTCAGACTTTGAATGCCCTTACTGCGCTGCTGCAGTTGGAAAGCACGAGTTGTTGATTTCAAGGTTTAAGGAAAGCGACCCAAGTTGGGAGCCAGCTGTTCCATACCTTAAAGAGCTTGCAGCAGAAGGAAAGATTAAGTTTGTATACCGAGATTACCCGCTTGGAGGCCACAGTAAGGCTCAAAAGGCTGCAGAGGCAGCAGAGTGCGCTGCTGAACAAGGTAAATTTTGGGAAATGCACGACCTAATATTTGATAACCTGGAAGCTGGAACAATTGCTGTTGTAAATCTTAAGCAATTTGCTGTGGATTTAGAGCTTGACACTGAAGCGTTTAACACTTGCTTGGATTCAGGCGAGATGGCTGCAGAGGTTCAAAGTGATATGGCAGAGGGTTCAAGCTATGGGGTTAACGGAACTCCAGCGTTCTTTGTAAACGGAATTCTTGTTTCAGGAGCACAGCCAGCGTCTGTCTTTGAAACAATCATTGAACAAGAATTAGCCAAGTAAAGGTGTATTTTATGGCAAGAAAAGAGCAAGCAGAAGAGCCTAAGGGCGCTAACCCTAAACTTGTTATTGCAAGTATTGTAGGGATAGTTGTAATTATTGCAGTTGTTGCTCTGTTCTTAACTCTTCCACCTGGAACTGATCCTAATTCAAACGGCCAGGACTTTCCACCTGTTGAACCGGGTGAAATAACTACCTTTATTGATTCAGGAGAGGACATAGAACTTATTGACGGAAAGCCAGTTATAAGGCTTTTTTCAACCACTTGGTGCCCGCATTGCAAGTGGATTAAGCCAACATATGATAGGGTTGCTAAAGAGTATGTTGACGCAGGCAAAATTGTTGCTTACCACTGGGAAGTTGACACTGCTGACGACACACTTACTCTTTTTCCTGAAGGAGGGGTTCCAGCCACTGAGACCAGTGTTTTTAGGAAATTTAACCCAGGGGGCAGCATTCCAACATTTGTTTTTGGCGGAAAGTATTATAGAGTAGGAAACGGCCACGAGAGACAAGACGATCTTGTTGCAGAAGAAGCTGAGTTTCGCGGGGTAATTGAGGCCCTGATTCTTGAAGCCTCCGGGTAAATTCCAAATTCGACAGGCCCAGATTTTGCAAAGCCCAAACTTTGTTTGACAGCCGGCAAATTTTTACAGAATTGCGATTTATAAATTCTAGTTTATAAAAGGAAACCGAATTGCATAAAGCGATCCGCTTAAAAAAACAAACCTATACAATTATTTTTACAGTTGGGAGTTAGTAAAGCATACTTTTGTGAAAATTATTTTTTATTTTCCAAATATAAACTACAGCATAATCATTGTTTATATACTGGAGTGCGTTTATTTAGTTCACAATAGTTTGTTTTTCAAAAAATGCCTTTTGAATGAGTTGGTTTTTGATGGTAAAGAAATTTTTAGAAAATGTTGAGAAAAGGGACGGAAGCCTTGCTCCCTACAGCAGAAAGCGCGTTGAAGACGCAATTTTTGCAGCTGCAAAGGCGGCAGGGGGAAGTGACAGGGCCAAGGCAGAGGATATTGCCGAAAGGGTTGAACACGTCCTAAAAAAGAAGTTTGGAACTGAACCTGTTCCTGTTGAAGTAATCCAGGACACGGTTGAAAAAGAGCTTATTGAAACAGGCCACGCCAAAACGGCTAAGGCATACATTTTGTACAGGCAAAAGAGAGCCCAGATGAGGGACTCTGCAGCCTTTCTTCAAAAGGTGCAAAATATTATTCACGGTTATGTGCAGTTTTCTGATTGGAGGGTTGCAGAAAACAGTAATACTTCGTATTCTCTTTCAGGACTGCAGGCTCACATTAGTGGCGCTGTTATGGCAGAGTATGCTTTGCAAAACGTTTATCCAAAAGAAATTTCTGAAGCGCACAGAAGCGCTGACTTTCACATTCACGACCTTGGAAACGGTGCGTTTTCCGGATACTGCGCTGGATGGAGTTTAAGAGATTTACTTGAGACCGGTTTTAACGGTGTTTCAGGAAGAGTTGCAGCTAAACCTGCAAAGCACTTTAATGCTGCGTTGGGCCAGATTGTAAATTTTATGGGAACACTGCAAAATGAGTGGGCCGGTGCGCAGGCATTTAACAGTTTTGACACATACCTTGCTCCCTTGGTTAAAAAAGACGGGCTTGACTATGAGGGCGTTAAGCAAAGCATTCAAGAGTTTGTTTTTGCAACCAATGCAACCAGCAGATGGGGAAACCAGGTTCCTTTTACAAACGTTACACTTGACTGGGTTGTTCCAGAGGATATGAGGGACTTACCAGTAATGTATGGTGGAAAAGAGCTTAACTCCGAGTACTACGGGGACTTCCAAAAAGAAATTGACATGATAAACAAGGGCTTTATTGAAGTAATGGAAGCAGGGGACATGAACGGAAGAGTTTTCACTTTCCCAATCCCAACGTATAATATTACAAAAGAGTTTGACTGGGATTCAGAGAACGCACAAGCGCTCTTTGATATGACTGCAAAGTACGGAATTCCATACTTTCAAAACTTTATTAACAGCAGCTTAAAGCCAAGCGATGTTAGAAGCATGTGCTGTAGACTACAGCTTAACTTAAAGGAATTAAGGCAAAAGACAGGAGGCCTTTTTGGTTCTGGAGAAAAAACTGGAAGTATTGGTGTTGTTACACTGAACATGCCAAAGCTTGGTTATTTGGCAAAGGATGATACTGATTTCTTTGAAAGAATTGAAACACTAATGTATCTTGGAAAGGAAAGTCTTGAAATTAAAAGAAAGGAAGTTAACAAGCATATGGATGCAGGGCTTCTCCCTTGGAGCAAGCGCTTTTTGGAAAGTCTTAACAACCACTTTTCAACAATTGGACTTGTTGGAATGCACGAGTCCCTGCTAAACTTCCTTGGAAACGGAATTGAAACAAAGGAAGGCAAAGACTTTGCGTTAAAAACTCTTAACTTTATTAGAGACAAGCTTTCTGAGTACCAGGAGGAAACAGGACACATTTACAACCTTGAGGCAACGCCTGCTGAAGGAACATCTTACAGGCTTGCGAGAATTGATAGGAAGCACTATCCGGAAATTAAGGCTTCAGGAAAGAGCGAACCGTTCTACACTAACAGCACTCACTTACCGGTTGATTACACTAACGACATCTTTGATGCATTAAAGCACCAGGATGAACTGCAGTCAAGTTATACTGGTGGAACTGTTCTTCACGGATTCATTGGTGAGGCAATTTCAAGCGGGGAAAGTTGCGCAAAGCTTGTGAAAAAGATTGCTTACAACTTTAAGCTCCCGTATTATACAATAACTCCAACGTTTAGCATTTGCCCGGTTCACGGGTATGTAAAGGGCAATCATGAAAAATGTCCGATTTCGGCAAAACAAGCCGGTGCAGTAGGGAACAAGCAGGAGGTGAAGGTTAATGCCTGATTGTGGAGAAAAAACAGAAGTTTACAGCAGGGTAGTTGGTTACCTAAGGCCTGTTGATCACTGGAATGCAGGAAAGAAAGAGGAGTTTAGTTTAAGAAAAACTTACTCTGAGGAAAAGGCCCTGGCAAAGGAATGTTAGTCAGGCCATTTATTTTATTTTTACTAACAGATAGCTGATTTAAAATGCTTATTTTTAAGGGACTTCAAAAAACAACTCTAATAGATTTTCCAGGAGAAATTGCTTGCACGCTATTTCTTCCCAAGTGCAATTTTCGTTGCCCTTATTGTTACAACCCAAAGCTTGTTTTTGAAAAGGACACTGGCCAGTCAATTCCTGAAAACGAAATCTTTGATTTTTTGGACGGGCGAAAAGGGCTTCTTGACGGAGTTTGTATTACTGGCGGAGAACCAGCTCTTCACACTGAGCTTCCAAAATTTTGTAGAAAGGTTAAGGAAAAAGGGTTTTTGGTAAAAGTTGATACCAATGGTTCAAATCCTGAAATGTTAAAGCGCTTAATTGACGAAAAGCTTGTTGATTACATTGCAATGGACATAAAGGCTCCTCTTGAAAAGTATGAGGAAGTTACCGGGGTGGCTGTTGACAAGGAAGCAATAAAAAAAAGCGTTGAACTGATTAAGAAAAGCGGAGTAAAGTATGAATTTAGAACAACTATTTTGCCAAAGTTTATTTCAGAGAACGATTTGCTTGAGATTGGAAAATGGCTTAAGGGAGCAAAGTTTTTTGCACTCCAGCAGTTTTCGCCGGCTCCTGAAATGATTGACAAATCTCTTGGGAACGAAAAGAGGTATACTAAAGAAGAGCTTAAGGGCTTTGGAAAGCTACTTGAAGGCTTCTTTGAAAAGGTTGAAGTGCGAAACGTTTAATTTTAAAGCTTAGTGCAAGTCTTTTTATTTATGGATGATGAAAAAATAACCAAAAACATGACTTTGGGCGATATTATCTCAAAGCACCCTGAGTCAGCAGCCGTAATTATGAAATATGGACTGCATTGCATTGGTTGCCATGTTGCTGCGTGGGAAACCCTTGAACAGGGATCAAAAAGCCACGGCTTGGATGATGCGCAAATCGAACAAATGGTTAAAGACGTAAATGCAGAAATTGAGAAGAAGAAAAAGGAGTGATTTTATGGAAAGACCATACATAGACTATTCAAAATGCACTGCATGCGGAACATGCATTGACGTTTGCCCTACCGGGGTTTTTGAAAAAGAGGGCGACAAGGTTGTTGTAAAAAATCCTGACGCTTGCATTCAGTGCAGAGCGTGTGAAGTAAGCTGCCCTGAAAAAGCAATTGAGGTTAAAGAATAGGGCCTTTTGGCCTTTGAGGAATTTTTAATGAAACAAGCTTATTTAACGGGTTTGGGCGGATGCCAGGAAGTTGGAAGAAGTAGTTTTCTCCTAGATTTTGGGGAAAAGATTCTTTTTGACGACGGCGTAAAGCTTACTCCAAAAGACACAGAATATCCTTTGCCAGTTAAAACTAACTTGGACGGGATTGTGATATCGCACGCCCACCTTGATCACACAGGTAACTTGCCTCATCTTTATGCTGAGTCAAACTTTCGAACATACTTAACTCCTCCAACCCTTGACATTGCAAAAATTCTTTGGTTTGACACAATTAAAATTGCAGGATTTGAAGGAATTGAACTTGGGTGGGATGAGAACGAAATAAAGAAGGCTGAAGAGTATTCTTTTCCAACGCCGTATCGCAGGCCGCTGGATATAACTGACAACTGCAGTCTTGAATTTTTTGACGCAGGCCACATAATTGGAAGTGCAATGCCCAAGGTTTCGTTTGGAGAAAAAAATTTCCTGTACACAGGCGACTTTAAGAAAGAGGAAACAAGGCTTTTTAGCGGGGCCGACATGGATGTTGGTAATATAGATTATTTAATGGTTGAATCAACTTACGGGGACAGGAACCACCCTCCAAGAAAGGATGTTGAAAGGCTTTTTGTTGAAGAAGTACAGGACACAATTGACAAGGGTGGCTGGGCAGTAATTCCAGCCTTTGCAGTTGGAAGAAGCCAGGAAGTAATTGACATTCTTGCAGAGTACAAGGTTAACGCGCCAATCTATTTGGACGGAATGTGCCAAAAGGCTGCAAGAGTAATGCTTTCGTATCCAAAATACCTCAAAGACCACAAGTTTTTGAAAAGAGCACTTGAAAGTGCAATCTGGGTAACGCGAAGAAACCTTAGAAAAAAGGCCTTAAAGCAGCCAAGTATTATTGTAACAACCGCTGGAATGCTTCAAGGCGGACCGGTTTTGAATTACTTAAAAACCCTTTACAAGGACGAGAACAGTTCAGTAATTCTCACCGGTTACCAGGTTGAGGAAACAAAGGGCAGGCGCCTTATGGAAACAAAGAGGATAGAGATTGATGGAACGGATTATGCGGTAAAAGCAAAGGTTGAGAAATTTGACTTTTCAGCGCACGCTTCCCAGCATGAAATGCTTGAATCAATTAAAAAGTGGTCCCCTTCAAAGGTTTTCCTAGTACACGGCGACAAAGACGTAATGCCAGTTTTCAAGGATAAGATAACTGAAGAACTTGGGATTGACACAACAATCCTTAAACAGGGCAAAAAAGTTGCACTGTAAAGATTATGAAGATATTGGATTTGTTCAGGGAAAGCTTTTCCATGCTTGCAAAGCAGCCAAAGCTATTTTTGCCAAAATTAATTGTGGCAGCACTCTACGGAGCAGGAATGCTCTTTATTGCAGCTATTTTGCTTGAAACAATTGTTCCACTGTTAAGCCAGGAAATGAATGCAAAAATTGCAAGAAAGCTTGTTTTGCAGCTTCCACTGGTTGTGGGATTTTTCTTTTACACAATTGCTGTTTTTGCAGTTGATGTTTTGGTTAACGCAATGTATCCTGTAATGGTAAAAGACTTTAAGGCGGGCAAGGCAATTTCGTTTAAGATTGCTCTAAAATCAGCTGTTAAAAAATTCAAAGTGGTTTTTCCAACAATGCTTGTAATAGATGTTGCAGTAGCAATTCCTTTTTCGTTAATTTCCGTAATGTTTATTTTAACCCAGAACACACTTGGTCTTGTCTTTTCCTTTGTAGTATTTCTTGCAGTAATTTTTGCCATGATGGTTTTGTTCTACGTTGTCTATCCAATATCTGTTCTAAAAGAAAATAATTTCATCTCCGCTTTGATTGGGTCGATTAAAATGGGCAGAAAAAATGCAAAACAGCTTTCAATTCCATCCCTTATTCCGTTTACACTTTCTATTGTAAGTTTTGCCCTTACTTTTGACCCGGCCTTTCTACTTGCCTTTATTGCACTAAGGTTTTTGATGGCTCTGGTTGCTACATATCATATGGTTCTTAATCCAAATATTTATCTTGCATTGGAGGGAAACAGATGAAGGGAATGTTTTGTCCAAAGTGCGGGTCCACAAAAGGCCCGTTTGTTAAAGGCCTTTGCAAAGAGTGTTTTCTTAAACAAAACCAACTGCTCGCAATTCCAGAAGAAATTAAAATCGAGCACTGTAAGTTCTGCAACAAAATAAGACTTGGCGGAAGATGGGTTGAACAAAGTGAGGAAGCACTGAAGAATTTTCTCATAAAAAAAGCAAAGGTAAAAGAGTTTAGTGACGCAAAAGTAAGTGTTTCTCTTGAACCGCTCAACGAAACCACTCTTGCAAAAATAGAAGTAGTTGGAGTAATTGATGGAAACAAAATTAGTGTTGAAGCAGAAACACTGATGAGCCAGCAGGAAACCCAGTGCGATCCCTGTATGAGACTTCGCTCTGATTACTTTGAGGCAACCGTTCAAATAAGGTTTGACTCACCAACTGA